>CACWJZ010000012.1 GCA_902761365.1 uncultured Eubacteriales bacterium
ATCCGCTTCAACCTTGTGCTATAGTAGGTTTATCGGAAAGGAGGCGACGGCCATGATGATCTCCACCAGGGGGCGGTACGCCCTGCGGGTGATGCTGGATTTGGCTATGGACGGGACGGGGACCTACGTGCCCCTGGATTCCATCGCCCGGCGGGAGGGCATATCGGAAAAGTATCTCGAAAGCATCATCGTGTGCCTGAGCCGGGCGGGGCTCGTGAAGGCCCTCCGGGGCAAGGGCGGCGGCTACCGGCTGACCCGGAAGCCCGAGGAATACCCCATCGGCGAGATTTTGCGGCTGACGGAGAAGAGCCTGGCCCCCGTGACCTGCCTGGAGGAGGGCATGGACTGCCCCCAGGCCGAGAGCTGCCCCACCCTGCCCCTTTGGCAGGGCCTGGACCGGGTCATCGAGGAGTACCTGATGGGCCGGACGTTGGCCGATCTGCTGCCCCCGGAAAAGCAATAACCTATTGACAAGGTAGGCTTTTATGCTATACTGAAACCGAATGAAATAGCGAGGTATTCTACATGATTTACGCCGACAACGCGGCCACCACCCGCCTGAGCCCCCACGCCCTGGAGGTCATGACGGACGTGGCCCGGAACACCTGGGGCAACCCCTCCAGCCTCTACGAGCTGGGGCAGCGGGCCCAGGAGACCCTCAGCGACGCCCGGGCCCGCATGGCCCGCATCTTGGGCGCGGAGCCGAAGGAGATCTACTTCACCTCCGGCGGCAGCGAGGGGGACAACCAAGCCATCCGCTCCTGCGCCCGATTGGGCGCGGCCAAGGACAAGCGCCACATCGTTTCCACCGCCTTCGAGCACCACGCCGTACTCCACACCTTGAAGCGCCTGGAAAAGGAGGGCTATGAGGTCACCTACCTGCCGGTCCACGAGAACGGCATCGTGACGGCGGAGGAGGTAAAAGCCGCCATCCGGCCCGACACCTGCCTGGTCACCATCATGTTCGCCAACAACGAGATCGGCACCATCCAGCCCATCCGGGAGATCGGCGCGGTGTGCCGGGCGGCCAAGGTGCCCTTCCACACGGACGCGGTCCAGGCGGCGGGCCATATCCCCATCGACGTGAAGGAGATGAACATCGACCTTCTCTCCCTCTCCGCCCACAAGTTCCACGGTCCCCGGGGCGTGGGCGCCCTCTATTGCCGGACGGGCCTGCCCCTCTACCCCCTCATCGAGGGCGGCGCCCAGGAGCGCAACCGCCGGGCGGGCACGGAGAACGTGGCGGGCATTTGCGCCATGGTGACGGCCCTGGAGGACATGGTGGCCAACATGGACCAGAACAGGGCCTATGTGAGCGCCCTCAGGGACAGGCTCATGGCCGGCCTTGAGACCATCCCCCACAGCGCCCTGAACGGGGATCGGGCGCGTCGCCTCCCCGGCAACGTGAACTTCTGCTTCGAGGGCATTGAGGGGGAAAGCCTGCTGCTCCTCTTAGACCAGGCGGGCATCTGCGCCAGCTCCGGCTCCGCCTGCACCTCCGGGTCCCTGGACCCCAGCCACGTGCTCCTGGCCATCGGGCGGCCCCACGAGGTAGCCCACGGCTCGTTGCGCCTGACCCTCTCTGAGGAGAACACCGAGGCGGACGTGGACGAGATTTTGAAAGAGGTCCCCCGGATCGTCGAATACCTACGGGGCTTCTCCCCCATCTGGCAGGATTTGGAAAGCGGCCGTCGGGCCCATATGCTATAAGCGGAAAGGACGAAAAAATGGCTTTATACAGTGAAAAAGTGATGGATCATTTCCTCCACCCCCGGAACGTGGGCGTCATCGAGGACGCGGACGGCGTGGGCGAGGTGGGCAACGCCAAGTGCGGCGACATCATGAAGATATTCCTGAAGATCGACGACGGCATCGTCACCGACGCCAAGTTCTCCACCTTCGGCTGCGGCAGCGCCATCGCCTCCAGCTCCATGGCTACGGAGATGATCAAGGGCCAGCCCATCGACAAAGTCATGGAGCTGACCAACAAGGCCGTGGTGGAGGCCCTGGACGGGCTCCCCGCCTACAAGCTCCACTGCTCAGTCCTGGCGGAGGAGGCCGTGAAGGCCGCTCTCAAGGATTACTTCGACAAGAACAACATCCCCTACGACCCCGCCCAGTTCCCCGACGCCCCCTCCTGCGCCTCCTGCGAGATGCACTGACCATAAAAAAGAGCGATCAACAAATCAAAAGAGCACGGGAAACCGTGCTCTTTTCGTGTGGAAAGGATCAGAACTGCCCGTAGATGAAGTCCGAGGCCGTGTAGCCGGGGCCGTAGGCCCCCAGGAGCAGGCAGAGGAGAAGGAGCAGCCCGGCGATAGTCCAAAGGCGCGCCGGGGTGTTGAGATACCTGGTGCGGAAGGAGCCATCACCCTTTTGGAGGGAAACGAAGAGCATCAGGGCCGCCATACAAAGGACGATGACCCACGCGCTCAGGGACAGGCCCAGGGCGTCAAGGCCCGAGAGCGCCGCGTCGCCGTTGAAGACGGTGAACAGGGACGAGAAGGCCCGCCACACGCCCCCTGGGCCCTGGTAGCAGTCCCACAGGCGGATGAGGCACATGAGGAGGAAGGTGCGCAGGATCTCAAAGGCCCCGTAGGCCTTCTTTTCTTTCAGACTCGGGAAGCGCCGGTGGAACCGGTCATACAAGGGCTTGAGGGTGAGGGAGAGGATGATGACCACCCCGTTGGTGAGGCCCCAGAGGGCGTAGTTCCAGCCCGCCCCGTGCCAGACGCCCGTAGCAAGCCAGGTAATGAGGGTGGCGGTATAGAGGGGCAGACGGGACAGGAAGCTGTCGCCGAATTTCGTGCGGAGCCGCTTGGTCCACTTTAGGAAGGGCTTCGATACGTTCAGGGGGTAGAACACGTAGTCCCTGAACCAGCCGCCCATGGTCATGTGCCAGCGGGTCCAGTATTCCTCGATGTTTTTGGAGAGGTAGGGCCGATCGAAGTTCTCCGGCAGGATCACGCCGAAGAGCTCGCCCACGCCCAGGGCCATGTCGATGCCGCCGGTGAAGTCGGCGTAGAGCCGCAGGGCGTAAAGGACCATGCCGAGGAACACCCAGCTCCCCCGGTAGTTGCCCGCCTCGGCCCCGAAGAGGAGCCCCAGGGCGGGGGCCAGCCGGTCCGCCACGATCAGCTTCTTGGCCGCGCCCCAGGCGATGCGCACCAGGCCCCGGCCCAGGCGGTCCATATCGAAGTCCGCGCCTTCGTACAGGGTTTTGCTCAGCATATCATAGCGGCTGATGGGCCCCTGGATCATCTGGGGGAAGAAGGAGGCGAAGAGGGCGTATCTCAGGAAATTTTTCTCCGGCGGGTACTTGCCCCGCTTCACGTCGATGAGATAGCCCACGGACTGGAAGGTGTAGAAGGAGATCCCAAGCGGCAGCACCCAATGGACCTCCCAGGGGGCGCGGAAGGCCGAGAGCAAAAAGCCCGTGTATTTGAGGGCCCCCAACAGGCCCAGGTTGATGAGCAGGCAGACCAAGAAGATCGCCGTGCGCCTGCGCCCCTCCCCCTTCTTATAGGCCCCCAGGGCCTCCTTGGTGAGCTCCGTTTTGTGCGCCGCCACATAGGCCTTCTGCTTCTCCAGGCTCCGGCCCAGGAGCCGGGCGGCGCCGTAGATCGTGACCACGGTAATGGTCAAAAAGGGCAGGTAGGCCCGGCCCGCCAGGGCATAGAAAACCACGCTCCCCGCCAGCAAGGCAAGATAGCGGAAGCGCTTGGGCAGCACATAGTAGGTTATGAGCAGGGCCCCCACCAGCAGGAGGAAGCCGGAGGAAAGAAAGGTCATGGACGGTTTATCAACAGGCAGGGTTCGTTTCACGGGAGGGGCAAGCCCCTCCCCTACGGGGAATTTGCCTTGCGGCGTTGTAGGGGACGGGCTTGCCCGTCCCGTTTATTCGTTTTCGATCCGCTGGATCAGGGCGAAGAGGGCCCGGGCGCTGTTGAAGTTTTCGGGCACGATGTCCACGGCCCCCAGCTCCACGTCGTAGGTTTCGCTGAGCTCCGCCACGATGGAGACCACATCGAAGGAGGTCAAAACCTTGTGGTCGATGAGGCCCTCGGCGGTTTCAAAGTCGATGTCGGGATGCAGGTCCCGGAGGATGTCCAAAAGCTGTGCAAAGGTCATTTTCCATACTCCTTTTGTTCGATGGCGCGCCGGTCGATCTTCCCGTTGGGGAGGTGCGGCAGTTCCGAGCGCTGCTCGGTCCGGCTGGGGGTCATGTACCCGGGCAGCTTCACCTTCAGGCCCACCACCAGGTCCCAGGGCTGAGCCGGGCCCGTGTAGAAAAGGTCGATCCGCTGCCGGTCCGCCACGTACATGCAGACGGCCTCGTGGACCCCCTTGAGGCTCAAAGCGGCGGCTTCGATCTCGCCCAGCTCCACCCGGTGCCCCATGTGCTTGATCTGCTGGTCCCGACGGCCCACGAAAATGAGGTCCCCGTTCTCGTCCAGGCGGCCGTGGTCGCCCGTGCGGTAGCAGAGCTCGCCGTGCTCCGGGTCCACGGGGTCCGGGATCAGGGCGGCGGCGGTGCGGACCGGGTCCTTATAGTAGCCTGCCATGACGCAGGGGCCTCCGATGACGATCTCGCCCTCCTTCGAGGGCTGCCCCTCGTCGTCCAGCAGGTACAACCTGGTGCCGGGGAAGGGCTTGCCCACGGGCACGGGCTTGGCCGGGTCCTGGGGCCCCGCCACGGGATGATAGAAGCTCATGCCTGTGCACTCCGTGGCCCCGTAGAGCTGGAAAACGCGGGCGTCGGGGCAGGCCTTCTGCCAGGCGGTGAGCTGCTTCACGGGCAACACCTCGCTGCCGAAGCACATGAGCTTGAGATGCTCGGGCACCACGGCGTAGAAGGTGCGCAGCCGCGACACCAAGCTGAAGGCCGAAGACACCCAGCAGAGGGCGTTGATCTGGCGCTCGTTGATGTACTGGATCAGGGACACCGGGTTCACGAACAGCTCCCGGGGCAAGAGGTACGCCGTGGCACCCTTCACGATCACGCCCAGAAGCTCTTTGAGCCAGGCGTCGAAGTAGAGGGGCGACTGGATGCCGAAGATCAAACTGTCGTCGAAGCTCAGCGCCTCGGGCAGGGTGGCCGCGTAGTCGAGAAGGCTGCTCTCCCGGATGCTGACCCCCTTGGGTTCCCCGGTGGAGCCGGAGGTGAAGACCACGTAGGCAAGGCCGTCCGCCGCGGATTCGTCCCGCAGCCGGTCAGGTCCGGGGAAGGCGGCCGCGCCGGTGTACAGCAAATGCTCCGCCGCCGGGCACAGGCCCTCCGCCGCGGTCAGGTTCTTCCGGTCCGTGAGGATGAACCGAGGGCACAGGGTGCGGACGATCCGATCAAGGCGCTCCCGGGGCATCTGCTCGTCCAGGGGCACGTAGAAGCAACCCGCCTCCAGCACGCCCAAAAAGGCGGCAATCTCCGGGGCGCCCCGCTCCATGAGCACGCCCACGGGCTCCGCCTTGGCGCCGCTGTGGCGGAGGCAGGCCCCTACGTTGGCCGCGGCCTGCCGCAGCTCCCGGAAGGTGAGCCCCTGCTCCCCGTCGGAGAAGGCCAGCTTGTCCGGCAGCAGGTCCGCCGTCTGATTCAAATAGGATAAGAAGCTTTTCATATACATCCCCATTCCTTTTGGTAGTTTTGCCGGTTTCGCTTGCGAAATTGCTGCGCCGATCCGCAGCAAAGGCACAAACTACGGTAGGGTGAAAACAACGTTTTTCACCCGGCCTCCTCACTGATCCACCGCCACCTGATACTCCATGAACGAGATCCGCCGGCCGTCGTCCCCGGCGTCCTTCACCTGGACGACCAGCATGGTCTGACCGCTCCGATAGGTGTACACGCCATTCTCGTCCGTGCCGCCCAGCAGATCCAGGAGCTTTTCCTCCTCGTCGAAGATCCTGAGTCCCTGGGGGATGGTCACGGTATCGTCCGTCACCATGATGACGGTGATCCGCGCTACGCCCTCCACCTCGTTCACCGTCAGCTGGACGCCGGGGTAAGCGTAGAACAGGTCCTTGCCGATGTAGGCGCAGCTGTCGGCCTCGAAGGCCTGCAACGGCTCGCCCAGGGCCGCAAGCACCGGCGCCGCCTCCATCATGGGTTCGATGCGCACGCCCCGATATTCAAAGTACAGGTCCAGGGGGGCTTGGGGCGCCTCCCCCTCCTCCGGGGCGGGCGATTCCGCGGGAGCTGGGGCCGGCTCCTGCTCCGGAGCCTGTTCCGGGACGACCGGGGCGTCCGTGGGGCTCGCCGCCGGGGCGGCCGTGGGGGCCTTGGCTGCGTTGGGGTCCACATAGACCACCCCCGGCTTCTGCGCCGGCGAGGTCTCTGTGGGGCCGCAGGCCGCCAGGGCCAGCAGCACCATGACGCTCAAAGCGAGCGCCGTCCATCTTGTACCGTTCATTCGTTCCCCTCCGTCCTTCTCTGTTTCTCCCGCTCGTATCGGCGGCCCAGATCCTCATACCGGGCGGCCGCCACCGGGTCCTGCCGCTGGTCCTCGATGAGCCCTCGCTCGCTCAAATATGCGCCCAGCCAGCGGGTGTACTTCTCCGCCCCGTAGACGTTCAGGTGGATGCCGCCATCGTAGGTGTCGGTGGCCCAGTCGATCCCCATATCGTCCGTCAGCTTCATGGCGTTGAGGTAGGTCACGCCCTGGTCCGCGGCGTAATCTTCGAGCCAAGCGTCCCATTCCTCGTACCAGGCCGGATACAGGCAGGGGCCCTTCACCAAAATGAGGGCGATCCCCTTCTCCCGGCACAGGTCCACGATCCTCGTGAGATACTCTACCGGCTTTTCCCCAAAGTTCGCATCCTTCAGCAGGGGCGCCGCCGGCAGCCAGGTGAAGGGCACCTGCTCCGTGCGCATGAGGTAGCCGTGGTAGGTGAGCTCCGGCCCCGAGAACAGATACCGGGCGTCCTCCGCCGTGAGCTCGAAGATGCGGTCGTGATACCGGAGCAAAGGCACGTAGTAGCTGAGCTCGCTCTCCCCCTCCATGAGGGAGGCGCGGACCGCCTCCACCTTCTCCCGGCTCAGGCGCATGCCGTCCAAGGTCATGCGGTTGTAGGCCTCGTTCTGGGGCTCGGCGTACCGCAGGGAGCAGATGGACAGGACCACCGCTCGGGGCGTCTCAGTCTTCAGGGCCTCCCGCAGCAGGTAATAGCTCTGCCACATGAGCTGCTGGGCGCTGCCCCGGATGTAGCTGGTGGCGCCGTATTCCCTAAACAGGGTCACCGGGGAGAAGCTTTCGTATACCTCGCAGTCGCCGATGAACAGGACCTGGTGTCCCTCCTTGGCGTGGGCATACCAGTTCTCCACCATGGACCCCTCCAGGGTGATGCCGGAGGCGTATTTGGGCCGCACCAGCCGCCCGAGGCCCCAGATGAGGAGTCCCGTCAGCACCAGCACGCACAGGGGCGCGAACCAATTTTTTCTCTTCTTGCCTTTCTCCATAGCCTCCATTCCCTGCGCTCCAGGCGCCATTTCATTCCCTTCTACCAATCCCTCTGGAAGGGGACCGTGGGCGTGTCGGGATAGACCCTGTGGTCGTACCGCCAGAAGAAGTGGTACAAGCCGTTGGTTTCCTCCGTGGTGAGCATGAAGCACTCGAACCGGCGGCTGGGGCCGCTGTTCAGGGGGTCGAAGTGGTACCAGCCCGTGCCCACGTTCACCATGAGCCAATAGTGCCGATAGCCGCTGTCTCGTTGGATGAACATCACCTGAGCCCCCACGCCCTCCAGCAGGACGCGGGCCGCCGCGTCGTAGGTGAAGCAATCCCCGTGACGGCGGGTCAAGCCTCGCCAGGCCTCGTACTTCCAGTCCCGCTTGTTGGAGGTGTAGCCGAAGGTGAAGTTGTCGTGGACATATCGGAAGATGGCCCAGGCCTTCTGGCCCATGGTCATGTCGTCGGTCACGATCTTCGAAAGGACCTCCTGCACCTTGGCCTGGAGCTTCTCCTCGGACACGGTGGGTTTGAGGAAGTAGAGCCGCACCTTCTTCTGGGCGGTGTTGCCCGCCCGGTCCGTAGCCGTGTAGGTCACGTTGTAACCGCCGGCCTGGTACATGTTGACGGCGGCATTGTCCACCGTGAGGGTCACGTCCTCCGGCTCATCGGCATTGTCCGTGACGGAGACCTGGGCAAAGTAGGCCACGGGCTCGCCCACGTACACGTACCGGTTGGTCGCGCCGAAGATCTTGGGCGGCTCCGTGTCCGGGACCATGTCCACCGTTCCCGAGATCTCGGTCCGGTTCCCCGCGGCGTCCACCGCCGCGATGGTCACGGGCTGGGGGCCCGCCTGGGACCAGTCGGGCTCCGTCACGTAGGAAAGGGTGATAGCCGTCTCGTCCTCCGCCGTCGCCAGCAGGTCCCTGGGGGACTGGGGATGATCGAGATAGGCAGTGAGCGT
Source organism: uncultured Eubacteriales bacterium (assembly GCA_902761365.1). GTDB lineage: Bacteria > Bacillota > Clostridia > Christensenellales > CAG-138 > RUG472. Next base: position 8,407 of record CACWJZ010000012.1, read on the forward strand.
CTTGAAAAACGACAGCCGGGGCGCGGTAGTATCCACCACGTACAGCCGCTGGATGCAGGGCTCCTCGTCCACCATGGCGTTCACATCGTAGCAGCCCGGGCTCCGGGGCACGAACCGGGCGATCTTCACCTCGCCCGAAAAGCTTTCGTCCAGGGCCTTCTGCCGATCGGCCACCGTAGGCCCCGCCACGCTCCGGCGGCTGGCCTCCCACACCAGGGGCTGCAGATCGGAGATGAGGACCGTGACCTGGCCCTTGGTCGTGTTGCCGCCTGCGTCCGTGACGGTGACGGTCAGCTGCTGATAGCCCTGCTTCTGCCAGTCGGGGGCGGGATCGAAGCCGTAGGTCAGGGCGGAAACGTCGCTGGCGCTCCCCACCAGGCTCTCCGGCGCCAGGGCCTGGCCCGTCCGGACATAGGGGATCGTGTTGACGAAGGAACACACCGGCGGCACCGTGTCGGTGACCGTGAGGGCCGTCTCGTACACCTGGCCTTGGGCCTCCACCTCGATGATGTGGACCCCGGGCACGGCGGTGTCCACGGTGGTCACGTCCGTCACGAACCGGCCCGTCATGGTGTCGGTGGGCAAAAAGGCCGTCAGGGGCGGCACCGCCTCCCCCGCCTCGATGGACAGCCGCGATACCGGCCCCAGGATGGTGCAGACGGTCTCGACGAAGGCCACGTTTCCCGACAGGTCCTCCAGCCGGATGACGACGGGCCACTCCCCCGCCTCATGGAAGGTCGGCGCCTGCTCGAAGGACACGCCCACCAGCTGGGCGTCCGTAAGGTCCTCGATGAACCCGTCCGGCCCCAGCTCCTCGTCCACGCCCAACGTCCGGGCGACGCCTCGAGCCGTGGGGGCCGTGGTGTCCTGCTGGCGGACCAGGGCGATCCGGGGCCCGCCGCTGCCGGCAACCCGCACCACTGCGTCCCCGGGCCGGGTCCAGTCGATCTTGCGGGTGTCGAAGGCGTAGGACGCCTCGCCCCCGTCCTTCATCAGGGCGGAGGCCGGCGGGCAACTGCCCGTCATCTCCCACACCGTCACAGGGCGCACCTGCCGATACAGCAGGAAAAAGGCGCCGACGGGCAGCCCCACCAGGAGCAACAGCCCCTCCAGCAGGAGCCAGAACCAATGGACCCTATGCACTTGTGGCCGTTCCGTTTGCTCCACCGCCGCGCCTCCATAAATATACGTTCATATCATAGAAGAAAACGGCCCCCTTGTCAATAAACCGGCAAAAGCTGACTTGTAAAAACATGGTGTCGGCCCCGTTGAAACCGGGCCGAAAAGGGCGTATACTGATGGGAAGAATAGCTATACAAGGAGGCCAGCCATGCCCTGCACCACCATCCTGGTCGGCAAGAACGCCAGCAACGATTGCTCCACCATGATCGCCCGGACCGACGACGGCCACTTCGACGTGAAGAAGCTCGTCGTCGTGGAGCCCAAGGACCAGCCCAAGACCTATAGGAGCGTCATCTCCCACGTGGAGGTCCCCCTGCCGGAAGCACCCCTCCGGTACACCGCCTGCCCCAGCGTCAATCGGACCCACGGCATCTGGGCCGCCACGGGCATCAACGCCGCCAACGTGGGCATGACCGCCACCGAGACCATCTCCACCAACCCCCGCGTCCTGGCGGCAGACCCCCTGGTGGTCTATCAAAAAGCCAAGAAGCGGGGCGAGAAGGACGTTCCCGGCGGCATCGGCGAGGAGGACATCGTGGTGCTGGTGCTGCCCTATATCCGCACCGCCCGGGAGGGCGTGCTGCGCCTGGGGGCCCTGCTGGAGCAGTACGGCACCTATGAAAGCAACGGCATCGCCTTCAACGACGAGAACGAGGTCTGGTGGATGGAGACCGTGGGCGGCCACCACTGGCTGGCAAGGCGGGTGCCCGATGATCGGTGCGTCATCGCCCCCAACCAGTTCGCCATGGACGGCTTCGACCTGGCTGACGCCCTGGGCGAGGGGAAGGATCACCTGTGCTCGGCGGACCTGAAGGAGTTTATCGACCGGAATCATCTGGATCGGAACCAGAACGGTGTCTTCGATCCTCGGGCCGTGTTCGGCTCCCGCCGGGACCTGGATCATATCTACAACACGCCCCGGGCCTGGTTCATGGGCCGGTATCTCTGTCCCCTGTCCCACCGCTGGGACGGCCCCGACGCCGAATTCGGGCCCGAGAGCGACAACATCCCCTGGTCGCTGGTGCCGGATCGGAAGGTGAGCGTGGAGGACGTGAAGTACCTGCTGTCCAGCCACTACCAGGGCACGGACTACGACCCCTACATCCATCGGGACACGGGCAAGCGGGGCATGTACCGATCCATCGGCATCAACCGCACCGGCGTGGCCGCCCTGTGCCAGATCCGCAGCCATGTGCCCGATCCCATCAAGGGCCTCGAATGGGTTTGCTTCGGCCCCACCACCTTTGACGCGCTGCTGCCCGTCTACCCCAACGTCCCGAAGATGCCCGCCTATCTCTCCCGGGTCACCGAGGACGTGTCCACGGATAACTTCTATTGGGCCAGCCGGCTCCTGGGCGTCCTGGCCGACCCCCACTTCGCTGCCGCCGCCCAGCCCATGGAGCGGTATGAGGCCGCCATCATGGCCCGGGGAAGGCAGTTGGTCCTGGAATACGATCGGAAAATGGCTGAGACCGGTGATTTCTCCCTGACCGCCGCCGCCAACGAGGCCCTTTGCAGCATGGCCCGGGAGGAGACGCAAAAGGTCCTCAACACCCTGGTCCAGATCGCCAGCGAAAAGATGAAGAACGGCTACGACCGGGCGGACAATTGAGTGGAAGGAATGAAAGCATCTGTGCCTTTTCTTTGCAAAGAAAAGACACCCAAAAGAAACACAAATGGGAAGTACTGTTCACGTGGTACTTCCCATTTATTATTCTTGTGCTTTTCTTTTTGTGCGACTTTTTCTTTTCACCGAAAAGAAAAAGTCGCAAAAGAAATAGGTTTACACATCCGTCCCCGCCGTCAAAATGCGCACGTGCTTGCCCAGGTGGCGGACCAGGGCGGCGTAGTAGGCCTCCTCGTGGGCGGCCATGGTGGCGAAGAAGGCGTCGCGGAACCAGGGCTGATCGAGGAGCAGGCCGTAGGCGATGTGGACCGTCTGCCGGGCGGCGGGCAGGTTCATGTATTCGGGGAGATACGCGTCGTTCTCCAGGTCGATGTTGGGGATCGTGTTGGGGTCTGTGGACACGTGGTAGTACTTCTCTGCCTCGGGCCGATGCTCGATGGCGAATTTGTGGGCCTTGCGATAGAGGTCCGGGTCCGCTTCGGCGACGACCCGCATGGCCTCCAGCCAGCTGGTGCCGGCGGTCTTCACGTGTACGTGGCCCTTGGTGACCCGACCCACGGTGGAGAACACGGCAAACTTGTCGGAGCCGGAGTGCAGGGACAGCTTGTAGCCAAAGTGGTCCGCGATCTGTTGATGGACCACGAAATCCCGGGCGAAGGCGTTGAGGTCGCCTGCGTACTCGATGCCCTTCTCGAAGGCGCCGGAGAAGTGAGGGGCGCAACTGATGGGCGTGACGCCCGCGTCGTGGAGCTCGTTCCCCACCACGAAGTGCTCCGCGGGGGTGGTGATGGTCAGGGTCTCGTCGATGGACAGCTCAAAGTCCACGGCCACGGTCTTGATCTCGTCGATGTACCGATAGCACTCGATGGCGTGGCGGATGCCCTTCCAGAACACGATCACGATCCGGCGCAGCTCCGGGGCGGAAAGGCAGCCGATGATGGGCAGCTCTCTATCGAGGTACACGCCCTCGTAGTGGGCGCGCACGTCCGCGGGAAGCTGGGCGTACAGGGCGTCGATTTGATCCTGAGGGTAGGTGACGGCCTGCTGGTCGATCTGCTCAGAGCAGTCCAACGTGACCATGGTGCAGCCGGATTCCAGGGCGTACTTGATCTCATCCTTGGTCTTCAAATGGTCCCCGTCGGCGCCGTAGCCCTTCCTGTACCCCTCCTGGAACACGTTGAAGGCCGCGGCGGAAATTACGTCGGCGAAGGTCCGGTGGGTCAAATTCAGCTCCCGGATGGACTGCTGGGCCAGGACCGGGTAGATGTCGTGGTCCCCGATGGCCCGGATATGGCCGGGGCTCGCCAGGCCCAGCCGATCGCCGAAGCCCATGGTGAACCGGTGCCCCTTGTGGCTCCTGGGCTTCGTATAGGGGAAGAGCTGCATGAGCGCTCGGGCGTTCTCATTGGTCAGGGGGCAGAGCTTCAGGCCCTTTTCCTCGGTGCCGGCGAAGGTCTCCGCCTGCTTCCCCGCCACCGCCAGAAGCTTTTCAAGGTCCCGGCGGACCAGGGCGGCCACGGTGCCGTCGTTTTCGTCCACGGAACGCTCGTACACAAAGAGGTCGGTGTTGCTGAGCAGCGCACGGAATGCATCCACGGTCATGGTATTTCTCCTTTATGGTTCGATATGTCATGCTCAGTATATGGATTTCGACGGGCAAAGTCAAGCCGTATTGACAGGGGCCCCGGTTCCTACGTATACTGTGCAAAAAGGGATAAAGGAGAGAGAAGCACATGATCCGCAGAAGCAGCGAACGCATCATCGACCGGCCTCACCACAAGTTCGGCGCGCCGGGAGAGCTGACCGTCCGGAACCTGATCAACGCCCCCGAGGAGCTCCTGGGCAAGGGCCGCGCCTTTGCCCACACCACCGTGCATCCCGGCAGCGGCATCGGCTACCACGTCCACGCGGGCGACGGGGAGATCTACTTCGTCCTCAGCGGCAGGGGCGAATACAGCGACAACGGCACCGTTACCACCGTCGAAGCCGGGGACGTGACCTTCTGCCCGCCCGGCCAGGGCCACAGCATCCTGTGCCTGGGGGACGAGCCGCTGGAGCTCATCACGCTGATATTGTTTGAATAATTTGGATGAATCGTCGAACCAAACGCAAGGCGTAGAGGCTTGGATTGCACCTTTCTTTGCAAGAGAGGTGCAATTTTTTTATGCATTACTGCTGCCCAGCCAATTTTTCAGATACGCTGCCTTTCGCGCCTCGAACCCCTCCCGGCCGGAGACGGGCCGCTCGAACAGGTCCAGGACCGTGCCCGCCAGCACCTTGGGCGGGCGGAGGCAGGCGTTGGCCTCGTCCACGATGGCGAAGTCGTCCCCGTGGAACCGGCCCGAGACGCCGGTGAACCCGAACTGAATCGTGGGCAGCAGGGCGGAGAGGTCCCCCACGTCCCCGGACGCGCCGGAGAGGAGGTTTTCCCGGATGTCGCCCTCGTCGGCCAACAGCAACATGTTCTCCTTCACCAGGGCGTTGATCTGTTGGTTCTGCACAAGGGGCAAAAACCCCGGGCGGCGGGTGACTTCGGTTTGGATGTCCATGGCCTCGCCGCACCGTTGGAGGCAGGTCCCTACCAGGTCTGCCGCGGCGAACAGGGCTTCCTGGGTCCGGGCCCGAACGTAGGTCTCCACCACGGCGTGATCGGGCACGATGTTCACGGTCCCGGCGGCCTCGGAGAGCACGGGCTGCACGTTCACCCCGTCCTGGGGGTTGAACCGGTCCTTGAGGAACGCCACGCCCGTTTGGGCCAGCAGAGCCGCGTGCAGGGCGTTCTTCCCCGCATAGGGCGCCGCGCCCGCATGGGCGCCCACGCCCCGGTAAACGGTCTTGAAGATCACGAACCCCTTCAGGATGGAGCCCACGTCGAACCGGCAATGGGGCTCGCCGGAGGCGTGACAGGAGAGCACGCAGTCCACGCCGTCGAAGACGCCGCCCGCGATCATGTCCTGCTTGCCGGAGGGGTAGCGCACCAGGCCCCAGTCCATGAGGCCCTGGCGATAGTCCAGGTCGATCATCTCCTCCGCCGGGGTGAAGATCACCTTCACCGTGCCCTGCAGAGGCTCGTCCCGCAGCGCCTCGATGAGCGCCAGGGCCGCCGAGGTCTGGAGGCTGTGGCCGCAGGAGTGGATGCGCCCAGTCCCCGCCCGCCTGGGCAGGCCGTCCATGTCCGCCAGCACCGCCACCACGGGCGCGCCCTGGCCCAGGGTGACCAGAAGGCCCGTGTAGCTCACCGGCGCATAGGGCACGCCCCAGGCATCCAGCTGCTCTCGGATCAGCCGGTTGGTCTCGAACTCCCGATACCCCAGCTCTGGGGTCTCGAAGAGCCGCCGGCTCCGGGCGATGATTTGGTCCCCATTGGCATCGATTTTGCGGAAGACCCGCTGCTTTTGCTCGTTCATACCCATTCCAGGCCGGTGCCTGTCCCCACTTCTTCGATGTGCATCCGATTCCCCATGGCCACCTTCACGCTGAGCGCCGTGCAGTGGCAGGGGTACAGGTTCGGGATGTGCTCCCCTTCCAGATAGTCGATGATCCCCTGGGACCGCTCATCCATCTGCCGCACGTGGAACCCGCCGATGACGCCCAGGACCCGGTCCATGCCCGTGACCTGCTTCGCCCGCTCGACGATGTTGCCGATGCCGCTGTGGGAGCAGCCGGTGATCACGTAGACCCCCTCCCGGCCCCGGTAGGCAAGGGCCGTGTCGTCCAACGTCAGATCCGGCCCGTCCTCCCCCTGCCGCTGGGCCTGGTCCGCCTGCTCCGGGAACACCCGGGGGATGGCGCCCAAATAGAACAGGTTTTCGGTCAGGGCCAGGGGCTCCGCCGTGAGGCAGAGGTCGAAGTATCGCGCCAGCTTCGCCCGGGTATAGGGGCAGCCGATGGACAGACCCCGGGACCAAAGCCGCCGGAACAGGGACGGATGGGCCACCAGCTGGGGCTTGGGGCCCTCGGTAAAGAAGGCGGACAGGCCGCGGGTGTGGTCGTCATGGCAGTGGGAGAGGATCACCCCGTCCACGTCCCGCCAGCGGAGGCCCAGGGCGTCCGCATTTTGGGCGAAGATGCCGAAGTAGCCCGTGTCCAGCAGGAAGCGTTTGCCCTCCGCCTCCACCAGGCAGGAGAAGCCGGGTTCGCCCAGCAGGTACTGGTCGATCAGCGTGTTGTTGTCGGATAAGATGGTCAGTTTCATACAGGCAGTATACCATGCTTCGGCCCGCCGCGCCATAGGGTCGAGCGATTTTTGTGGGGGATGCGCCGGTTTTGCCGGCAGCCTCGGGGCGGCGGCTTGACAGAGGGCGGGTTTTGCGGGTATCATGGAAAAAAACAGGAAAGGGAAGCAAGACTATGGCCGTGACTACGGAAACCTTTGGCACCCTCCGGGACGGGCGGGAGGCCCGTCTCTTCACCATCTCCACCGCCGCGGGCAGCTCCGTGACGCTGACGGACTTCGGGGCCACGCTGGTGAAGCTCCTCTTCCCCGACAGCCTGGGGCGGCTCGGGGACGTGGCGCTGGGCTTCGATCAGCTCAGCATGTACGAGCAGGATATAGGGAACTTCGGCGCGGTCTGCGGCCGGTTCGCGAACCGGCTCAGCCGGGCGTCCCTGCCCCTCGATCGGCGGGTGTACCCCCTGGTGCGCAACGACGGGCCCAACACCCTCCACGGTGGCGCCATAGGGTTCCACCACCGGCTGTGGGACGCGGAGGTCCTGGGCGAGGACGCCGTCCGGTTCAGCCGCTTCAGCCCCGACGGGGAGGAGGGGTTCCCGGGGGATCTGACCGTATCGGTCACCTACCGGCTCACGGACGAGGGCGTGCTGTCCCTGGACTACGAGGCCACGGCCGGGGCGAAGAACACCGTGGCGAACCTGACGAACCACACCTATTGGAATCTGGACGGGGACACCTTCGGCAGCATCCTCGACCACAGCATCCGCGTCCACGCCTCCCGCTTCACGCCCACCAACGAGTACAACATCCCCGACGGCCGGCTCCTGCCCGTGAAGGGGGCCTTCGACCTTCGGGCGTACCGGCCCCTGCGCGAGGGGGTCCAGAGCCCGGACGAGCAGATCGTGAAGGTAAACGGGTACGACCACAACTTCGTCCTGGACGCCTACGACGGGAAGACCCTGGTGAAGGCCGTGGACCTGAAGGCGGCCGTGTCCGGGCGGCGGATGGAGGTCTGGACCACCATGCCCGGCGTGCAGCTCTACACCGGGAACCACTTTTCGGGCTTCGAGGGCAAGGGCGGCATGCGCTACAACCGCTATGGGGGCGTGGCCCTCGAGACCCAGTTCTTCCCCGACGCGCCCCGCCACCCCGCCTGGCCCCAGGCCACGGTGAAGGCGGGCGAAACCCAGAGATCGCGGACGGAGTATCGGTTTTTTGTGGAATAATGTATGAATACCACCGGGAAGTGCCGCTGAACCATACTTCCCGATACAAGATTTGAGAGCCGGATCTCCGTCAGGAAACCCGGCTCTCTTTCTTTCTTGCAAGGGCAGGGCATGCTGCCTTTATGGATCCCCTGCATCTTTTCTGCTTGCTTCGCGCAGGATCTCCTCCCACTGGACCTCGCTGAGATGGAACTGGGAGCGGATCTGCTTCTGGATCGCGGCGTGGCGCAGGGCGATCTCCGCCCGCATGGAAGCGATGTACCCCTCCCATTCCTCCATGGACGCGGGCTTGCCATACAGGGCGATGTGCTGCGCCATCTCGGGCCGCAGGGTCGCCGCCATCTCGTCCAAGAGAGATTGCAGCCGTTCCACGGAAAACTCCGTGGTGAGGAGCTCTGCGTACCGGTGCACGAACCGGTCGCACCAGGCGGCGTTGTCCCGGAGATGAGCATAAAGGTCCATATTGGCCACTCGGCCCGCCGCCTGATCGTAAACCACGCCCTTTTTACTGAAATACCCATCAAACAGATTGCTCCGAGAGGAGTTGTCCGTGAAGCACCGGTCGATGTCATAGAACACGGGGCGCCAACGGATGGCATAGTCATCCGTGGCCCAGTAGCTCTGATTCTTGATGTCGTAGTTGCAGAACAGGGTCTGAGCGATCAGATAATCGGTGATATAGTCCACATCCACCCACTGGCTGAAGGTCTCTAATACGGCATCATCGGAAAACCGGTTCTCCCGGGCGAACTTCCGCACCCGCAAAAAGTCGTCGTTTTTCCCATATCTCACGGTGGAGTTCGTGGAAATATGGCTGATTTTCACCGGAGCCACCTGAAAATGGGTCACCAGGTAATCCTGATTCATGCCCTCGTTGAAGTCCATGATCCCGTAATAGGTGCCGTTCACATACACGATGACCGGCCTGGTCCGGGCGCTGTCCAGATTCAAGTTCTCCACGGCCCTGAGGGCGAAGGAATCCCGGAGCCGCGCCTTCATGTAGTCCTGGCTCCCGTTGCGCAGGATCAGCGTCCCATAGTCCGCGGCGGTCCCCAGGCCCCAGAAGGGGTAGTTCACCGATCCCTGGCCCAAACGGTTCCGAAGATGGATGGAGAAGGATTTCTGGGGGTACTTGATAGACTGGTTGCCCCGAGGGTTGATGTCCGCGGGAAAGGCGGTCCCCAGGGTCCCATCCGCCTCGTAGAAGGTGATTTGGGCGTCGGTGTGGGGATAGCGGCCGATGCTCTTGAGCTGGGTAAACACCTTAAACTGGCTCGGGTCACAGGCGATGGTCACCACGGGCAGGGTGTGAGGCTCCCGAAGGAGGTAGGTGACCGTGAAGGTCCGGCTCATGAGATACCCCTCCGCCTGGGCCATGGCCCGGATGGTCACGTTCCCGGTCACGGGGATCGGCTCGGAATAGACGGTCGAAGCCGCGGTGGGCTCGCTGCCGTCCAGGGTATACCGGATCACAGCGCCGGGATCGGCGCAGCGCAAAACAGCGGTGAAGGGCCCGGCATGATACAGGCTCAAGTCCGAGACGATAGGCATAGGGGTTCGGCCGATAGCATATTCAGTCCCGTTGGCCTCCTGTGGCGTGGGGGCCAGGAAGAACACTCGCTCTGCGGTCCCGTCCAACGAACGGCCGCTGGTGATCCCCTCGCTCAGATCCCCTGTTTCGAACACGTCCCTGAGATGCCCCTCGCCATCATACAAAAAAAGGGTCTCCCCTGTGGCGGCGATACCGAAGGCCCTGGGCGTAACCAAAGCGTAGTCTCCCGCCGCCAGCGTCCCGAAAAGGGCTTCCCGCTTCTCCCCCATCTGGCTATCGGTGAGATACCAACTATCCAAAGAACAACCTTCCGCCGATCCGTTCCTCAACTCCACCCAGTCTTCACCGGAGGCGCAGACCTCGCTGATGTGCACGTCCGTCAGGGGGAAGGCCGCGAGGAGCGATACGTCGTCCACGGCGGCGGCGTTGGCGGTCCCGGGGGTGGGGTACTTGTAATAGAGGATCGTCCCGTCCGGCTTGAGACCCATGGCCGTGTTCTTGGGCACCTGGTCCGACCAGGGCAGCCGTTGAACGGTGCGATTGGACCGGTGGAAGAGCTGAAGCCCATCGTCCCCGTCGGACACGGAGAAGGGGGCGTGGACCTCAAAGGCCGTGGATTCCCGGCCCGTCAAAAAGATCAGATAATATTCCCCGGGCCGGATGACCGCGTCCGGGCAGCGCCATTTCATGGGCCGGTCAAAGTCGTCGCTGAGGTAGTATTCCCCCAGGGCCACGGGCTCGGTCCCGGCGTTAAAGAGCTCCACGAAGTCGGCGTGGTCGCCGTAGCTGTCGATGATGGACCAAGTGTTGCGGAAGAGGGCCTCGTTGAGCCGCAAAGGCTCGCTTTCATCCGCCGGGCGGAGGGGCTCGGCGCCGATGAACGAATCCTCGTTGGCTGCGCCGGGCGTGGGCGCTCCGCAATAGCCGAAGGCGCCGTCGCGGCTTCGGGCCCAGGATTGGCCGCTCAACAGGGCGGGCACCGTCAGCGTGTCCACCAGGACCTTCTCGCCGTCGAAGAGGTACAGGGTCTCCCCGTCCGAAGAGATGCCCAGGTTCACCCGTCCCTCCCCCTGGCCCAGGGGCACCGCCGCATATCCCCCTGCCGGGACCGTCAGAGCGGGCAAGGCCGCCTTGTCCGCTTTATCCGCCCGATCAGACAGGAAGAATCCATGCAAGGAAACGTCCGCCGCCCCGTCGTTATAGAGCTCGATCCAGTCATCGCCCCCGAAGGCCCCGTCCTTCAGATCGTTGGACGCGACCTCGCTGAACCGCAGCGAAACGCCGGAAGCCTTGGGCCGGTCTTCCTCCGGGCGGGCCGCTGACCTTTCGCCGCTCTCCGGACAGACATCCGTAATCTCCCCGTCGTTCTCCGCTCCGGGGGTGGGCGCCTGGCAGTAGCCGAAGGTGCCGTCCGCCCGCCGGGCGTAGGACACATCCTGGGGCAGGGCGGGGATCGTTACCAGATCCAAAATGTTGCCGGTGGGATCCAGCAACAGCAGGGTCTCGCCCTTCTTGGACAGGCCAAAGGGCAGCACCATGTCATTCCCCCTGCTGTCAGCATCGGCATACAGGACCACATACCCCCTGGCCGGGATCGGAAGGTTGGGGAGCCGATGCCCCTGAACCAATTCGTTTGCCTTATCCGTTAGGAAATAATCTTTGAGATCGACCTCCCGGTCGGATAGGTTGTGCAGCTCGATCCAGTCCGGGGAGCCCAGCGTTTTATTGGGATAAGAATATTTGTTGGAGGTCACCACCTCGTTGATGACGATGGCGCCCTCCGTAACGGCGTGTTGCGGAGGCTCCTGAAGAACAGACGCCATTGTCACACAGCCAAAGAGCCCCCACCAAAATGCGAAGGCCAATACCAGCGCGGCAATGCGAAGGGACCGTCTCGGAAGGGGACGGGTCCGCCATATGTGATGTAATTGGGTGCGTCTGTTCTGCATGGGACCTCCTGTACAGGTTCCGGCCCGGGTCAGGCGGGCCGGAACGGGTCGTATTGGGTCAGGATCGATACTTGGACAGCAGCTCCGTCACCGTCTCGAACAGCTTCGGCTTGTCCACTTCCAATGCGACAAGGGCGTTCTTGAAGGGGAACTGCTTGTCGGAATAGAGGTCGGTCACGGTCTTGCCGTAGGTGATGGTCCCCTTGGTCTCCACCACCACCCCCGCCTCCTCGGCGGAAAAGATGTGGGGGTACAGGGGATAGAGCACGGCGGTGGGGTCATGGAGGGCCATGCCGTCGATGCCGTGGGCCTGGGAGTAGGCGAGGCCATGCTGGGCCGCGTCGCGAAGGAATTTGCAGACGGGGTTCAGCTCGCCCAGCTTGTCCAGCTCCGCCGGGGACATGACGGTCTTCAGGGTCATATCGAGGCCGCACATGACGATGGGCACACCGCACTGGAACACGGTGCTGGCCGCCTCCGCGTCGCAAAAGATGTTGGCCTCCGCGGCCGGCGTGGCGTTGCCGTAGGTGGCGGAACCGCCCATGATGACGATCCGCTTCAGGAGCTTCGGCAGGGAGCCATGCTTGCTGAGGGCCAGGGCCACGTTGGTCAGAGGCCCGATGGCCACCAGCACCAGCTCGCCCTTCGCAGCCTTGGCCGCCTCATAGAGGGCGTCCCAAGCGGGCATCTGCTCCACAGGCGCGTCGGATTCGGGCAGGTCCACGTTGCCGAGACCGTTCTCCCCGTGGACAAAATAGGCCGTCCGAGGGGCGCGGAACAGGGGCTTTTCGGCGCCGGGGTACACGGGCACGTCCTTCCTTCCGAAGAAGGCGGTCAGGTTCCGGGCGTTGCGGAAGGTTTTGGAGAGCTCCACGTTACCGGCCACCGCCGAAATGCCTTTCACGTCGTACTCCGGTATGGCGAACAGCAGCGCCATGGCCATGGCGTCGTCCACGCCGGGGTCCGTGTCCAGCCAAATGGGGATGCGCGTTTCGTTGTCAATCATAGGTCTTCACCGCCTCTACCAGCAGGTCCACAAAGGCCTGTCGATCGATGTTCAGGATGCAGGACGCGTTGGGGGCCTTGCCGGTCACGCCGTACCAGTCGCCCACGGTGGTGCCCTTGCAGAAATCGCCTGCTGTCTCCACCTGGACGTACAGATCCTTGAAGGTCATGATCTCGGGCTTGATGAGGGCCGCCACGGCCACCGCGTCGTGGACAGGCGCGCCGGGATAGCCCAGATTCCGATGGAAGCCGTAGAAGAACTCCAGCCAGTCCGCCACCACCCGGGCCACCTGGTTGCCCACGGCCCGGATGCGCTCGAAGTCCTCGGGGAAGACCAGGGCCTTCTCCGTCACGTCCAGGCCCGCCATATAGATGGGGATGCCGCTCTCGAAGACGACCTTGGCCGCCTCGGGGTCCACCAGGATGTTGAACTCCGCCGCGGGGGTCCAGTTGCCGTAGGCGATGCCGCCGCCCATAAGGGAGATGCGGGCGATCTTGCTCTTCAGGTCCGGCCGGGTGAGCAGCAGCGCCGCCACGTTGGTGAGAGGGCCCGTGGGCACGATGGTCACAGGGTCCTCGCTCTCCTCGATGACCTTCTCCATGAGGGCGGGGGCGTCCAGGCCGCAGGGCGCGAAGTCCGGTTCCGGCAGCACCGGGCCGTCCAGGCCGCTCTTGCCGTGGACCGTGGGCACCACGATGGGCTCCGCCACCAGGGGCCGGGGCCGGCCCACGCCGAAGGGGGCGTGGTTGCCGATGAGGGTGCAGATCCGAAGGGCGTTGTAGGTGGTCTTCTCGATGGTCTGGTTGCCGCACACGGAGGTGACGGCCTTGATGTCGAGAAGGGGGCTGGACTTGGCCAGGACCCAGGCGATGGCGTCGTCATGGCCCGGGTCGCCGTCCAGAATGATGGGTATCTTCTTCGTCGCCATGCTTCACTTCTCCTCGCTGGCCTTGCGATGGCGCTTGGCCCGGCGGATGGTGCTGGCCGCGTAGATCACGAGGCCGACGATGGTGACGATGTAGGGGATGGAGGCCACCAGGTAGTTGTAGCTCGCAAGCCCGGTGAGGCCCGTGACCTTGTTCTTGAGAGCCTGCGCCAGGCCGAAGAGGAGGCTCGAAAGCATGGCGCCCACCGGCTCGCCCCGGCCCATGGCCTGGGCCGCCAGCGCGATGAAGCCGCGGCCGGCCACCATGCCGGAGTTCCAGCCCTGGGAGTAGTACATGGACATGAACGCGCCGCCCAGGCCCGCGAAGGCACCGGAGATGCCGATGGCGATGTAGCGGATCTTGTTGACGGACACGCCCACGCTGGAAGCGGCGTTGGCGTTCTCCCCCACCGCCCGGATGTTGAGGCCCAGGCTGGTCCGATAGAGGAGGATCCACACCAGCAGCACGCTCAGAAAGGCCACGTAGGTCAGGACCGAATGGCCGGAGAGCAGGCTCCTGAGCACCGGGATCCTGTCGATCAGGGGGATGTTGATGGTGGGGATCAGGATGTTGGCGCTGGAGAGGGACCCGGTGTTGCCCTTCATGTGCACCAGCATGTTCAGCAGGAAGATGGTGCCGCCGCCGCCCAGCATGTTGACCGCGATGCCGGCCAGGATGATGTCGGTCTTCAGCTTCAGGTTGAAGAAGCCCATCATAAGGCCCAGCAGGATGCCCACGAGCACCGCCATCAGCACGCCCAGGACCCAGCTCTGGGTCCAGTAGCTGACCAGCATGCCCAGCAGGGCGGAGATCATCATGGTGCCCTCCAAGCCGATGTTGGTGACGCCGGCCTTCTCAGCCACCACGGCGCCCAGCGCCGCGAAGAGGATGGGCGCGGTGATGCGGATGATGGAAAACAGGAAGTCCTCCGTGAGGACCATGCTCATTAACTGACTGAACATTATGCTTTCCTCCCTTCCGCAGTCTTCATCAGGTCTGCCCGGGTGTTCTTGACGACCAGCTTCTGCCGATAGCCGGAGAGGAACTGCTCCGCGGCGAAGAACAGGAAGATGGCGGCCTGGATGATGTCGATCATCTCCGAGGGCACGTTGCAGTAAGTGGACATGAGGGAGCAGCCCTTGTTCAAATAAGCGATGAAGAAGGCCGCTAACGGTACGAATATGGGGTTGTTCTTGGCCAGGATGGCGATGGTCACGCCCGTCCAGCCGTAGCCCGGCAGCTCCTTCCACAGGAAGGTGTTGAACCGGCCCATGACCTCGATGCCGCCGCCCATGCCGGCCAGCATGCCGCCCACCACCTGGGAGAGGACGATGGTCCCGCCCACCTTCATGCCGGAATACTTGGCGAAGGATTGGTTGGCACCGATCATGCGGATGGCATAGCCCCAGCGGGTCCGGTACATGAACAGGGCGGTGAGCACCACGAAGACCATGGCGATCACAAAGCCCCAGGTGAGCTTACTGCCGTTGGGGATGATCTCGCCGATCTTGGAGGTGGCCGCGAAGGGGAAGGTCTGGGTGGAGCCCTTGCTTCTGTCCGCGAAGTGGACGTTCAAAAAGTGCAGCACCACGTACATGATGACATAGTTCATCATCAATGAGGTGACCATCTCGCTGGCCCCCAGCTTCACCTTCAGCAGGGCGGGGATCAGCATGATGAGAGCGCAGACCGCAGCCGCCACCACGATGCACACCACGGCATGGAGCCCCGTGTTCATCTTCAGGTAGATGCCGCAGAGGGCTGCCACGAAGCCGCCCGCCATGACGGAGCCCTCGCCTGCCAGGTTGAACTGGTTGGCGGAGAACATGACGCAGGTGGCCAAGCCCGTGAACGTGATGGGAATCATGGCCGCCAGGATCTGGAAGAGGCCCATGGTGTTGAAGTCACCGGTCTTCTTGAACAGGGGCCCTATCAGCATGTAGCGCAGAGCTTCGCCCGTATTCTCCAGGCACTCCCCGAAGGTATAATGCTTCTCGGCCAGGGCGAAGGTCAGAAAGATGAAGACCGTGCCCACGGCCAGGGAAATAAGGATGGCCGCGGCGCCCCGAACGAAATTGAATAGGGTCATTCGTTTATCCTTCATGACAAACCCTCCTGATCTCTTCTTCGCTCTGATGCTTGAGACCCAGCATGTACTCGCCCATGATCTCGTCGTTGATGGATGAGGTGTCCTCAAAATACGCGGAGATCTGGCCCCCGTAGAAGACCATCAGGCTGTCGGAAAGCTCGATGACCTCGTTGAGGTCCGCGGAGACCAGCAGCACCGCCGCCCCCGCCCGAGAGAGCTCCACCAGCTTCTTACGAATGAACTCCGTGGCGCCCACGTCGATGCCGCGGGTGGGCTGATCGGCGATGATAAGGATGGGATCGGAGGAGAACTCCCGGGCCACGACCACCTTCTGGATGTTGCCGCCGGAGAGCATCTTCACCTGCTGCTGGTTGGACTTGCAGAGCACGTCGAACTCGTCGATGAGCCGGTCGCTCTCCTGGTGGATGGCCCGCATGTTGAAGAGCGGACCGATATTGAACTTCTTCTTGTCGCACCGATCGGAGATCAAATTCTCCTCAATGGTTCCGTCCCCAGCGATGCCGTAGGTCATGCGGTCCTCGGGGATCAGGGACACGCCCATGGCCCGGATCCTGTCCTGATCCACGCCCAGGATGTTCTTGCCGTTGACCTCGGCGGTGCCGCCGTCGGGCTGGTTCAGATTGAAGAGCATCTCCACCAGCTCGGCCTGGCCGTTGCCTTCCACGCCGGCGATGCCCAATATCTCGCCCTTGCGCACCGCGAAGGAGACCTTGTTGAGCATCTTCCGGTTCCACTCGTTGGTGTATTCAAGGTCCTTCACCCGCAGCACCACATCCGTAGGCTGAGCCTGGTCCTTCTCCACGGAGAGGACCACGTCCCGGCCCACCATGAGGCGGGAGATCTCCTGCTCGGTGGTGTCCTTGGTGTCATAGACGCCCATGGACTTGCCGCCCCGGAGGATGGTCATGCGATCGGTGATCTCCTTGATCTCCTTGAGCTTGTGAGAGATGAAGATGATGGTGTAGCCCTGATTCTTGAGGTGGATCAGCTCCTTGAAGAGCTCCGCCGTCTCCTGGGTGGTGAGCACCGCAGTGGGCTCGTCCAGGATAAGGATCTTGGCGCCCCGGACCAGGGCCTTCAGGATCTCCACCTTCTGCTTCATGCCCACGGGGATGTCCATGACCTTGGCGTTGGCGTCCACGTGCAGGTTGTACTTCTTGGCGTACTCCTCCGTGATCTCCACGGCCTTCTTGTAGTCGATGAAGATCCCCTTGCGGGGCGGGATGCCCAAAACGATGTTCTCCGCCACGGTCAGGCTGGGCACCAGCATGAAGTGCTGATGGACCATGCCGATGCCGTGGGCGATGGCCACGGTGGGAGAAGTCAGGTGCACCTTTTCGCCGCGGACGTAGATCTCGCCCTCCGTGGGCTGTTCAAGACCGAAGAGCATCTTCATCAGGGTGGACTTGCCGGCGCCGTTCTCGCCCATGAGGGCGTGGATCTCGCCTTCCCGCACGTTGAAGTCCACGCTTTGGTTGGCGGCGATGCCGTTCGGATACACCTTGGTGATCCCCTTCATCTGAACCACATATTCGGTGTTGGTCTTTTCCATACTGCAAAACTCCCCTATTCGTTTGTCAGTGGGTCCAGCTTTGATTAAAAATGAGGGGGAGCATTTGCTCCCCCTTTTCGGATGTGATTCTCGTTGGAGCGCGATCCGTTTTGTGGACGCCAACTTACGGCATCATGGAATCACGCAGGGCCTCGGCGCCCTTGGAGGTGTCGCCGATGGCGGAGGGCACGGTGATCTTGCCGGAGGCAACGGCTTCCTGAGCCGCCTTCACCGCATCCTGCACGGCCTGGGGCGCGATGGCGGCGAAGTTCTTGTCGGTCACGATGCCGACGCCGCCCTCGTTGAGGCCCAGGTTGACTTCGGTGCCCCAGTGCTCACGGCCTGCATCCAGCTCGTCGATGAGCCAGACCAGGGAGTTGCCCACGTTCTTGAGGCCGGAGGTCAGGCAGACGGCGCGCTGGTCGGCGGGCAGAGTCAGCTCCTGATCGGAATCGACGCCGATGAACCAGGCCTTGCCGGTTTCGGCAGCCGCCTCGGCAGCGCCGTTGCCGGACAGACCGGCCACGCCCCAGATGAGGTCAGCGCCGTTGTCGTTGATCATGGAGAGGGCCATCTCCTTGGCGGTGGCAGTGTCCACGTAGGAGTTGACGTACCGGGTATCCACCTTGACTTCAGGATCGGTGTCCTGAATGCCCTTGAGGAAGCCATAGAGGAAGTCGTTGATGACGGGGGAATCCACGCCGCCCACGAAGCCGACGACCTTCTTGTCGTTGATGTTGGCCACGGAGGTCTGCGAGGTCATGGAAGCGGCGAACACACCGATGAGGTAACCCATGTCGTTCTGACGATAGGTGATGTTCACCACGTTCTTGTTCTCGCCCACGTAGGTGCTGTCATCATAGATGGCGAACTTCTGATCGGGGTACTTGGTGGCGACTTCCTTCAGGTAGTCAGGCATCTGATAGGTGCCGCAGACGATCAGATCGTACTCACCGGAGCCAGCGACCTCATAGAGGGTCTCCAGCCACTTAGGCTGATCTTCGTCGGTGCCGCCCATCTCGATGGTCTTATGCTTGATGCGGCCCGCTTCTTCCAGAGCCTTCAGGCCGGACTCGGCGGAATCGAAGAAGGATTTATCACCCAGGTTGCCGTTGACCAGGTGGACGACGTTGTAGACCTTCTTGGTCTCGGCCGCGGGCTCGGTCTTGGGCTCTTCTGTCTTAGTTTCAGTCTTCTTGCAGGCTACGATGGAGAGGACCATCAGCAGGCACAGCACGATAGCGATGTACTTTTTCATTCCTTTTTCCTTTCTCTTTGTTGTATTATGCGGCGGGCTGTTTCAGCTCACCACATATCAAGTGAATCATACCACAACCGACCGATGTAGTCAACTGTTCTCCCCTATATATCCCTCCGGGTCCTCGCTGGCCCAGCGGGTGAACGCGCGCCTTCTTTTGCGCAAAAAGACGACCAGGATCGCGCCTAGAACCAGCAGTATGATCCCCAGGACCAGCAGCACCGTCACGCCGATGCTGTACCGCCCTTCCCGGGCAGAAACCGCCTTAGCGCCCTGGGCAAAACCCGCCCCGAAGGCGTCGGCATAGGTCTCATTGGCAGGGTCGGCGTAGGCTTTTTCGATGGCAGTCAGGAGCTGGGACACGTCCTCGTCGGTGAGGGCGCTCTCCGCCCCGGCCTCAGCGGCCAGGTAGTAGGTGCCCTCCTCCCACTCGTCGTAGACCACCAGCAGATGGTCCCCCTCGGCGAACAGGGCCTCGTACTGCTCTCGGGCGAAGAGGTCCAACTCCTTCGGCTCGACGCCGCTCAGGAGGGACAGGTAGGGCCTGGTCCCTGCCCGCTTCTCGAAGGCCTTCATGCCCCTGACCAGGGCCCTGTCATTGGGGATGAGCCCCAGATCGTCGGCGTACCAGCCCCCGTCCCACAAGGCGTCGCCCGCCAGGGGCGCAGCCTCCTCCGGATCCGGGCGCAGCAACAGGATCAGGGCCGCCGTCACCGCCGCCACCGCCACCAGGAAGAGCCCCAGCAGGCGGATCAGGCGGGCGCGCTGCCGCTTCTTTTTCCGAGCACTTCGTTTCGACATGGGTCTATACCGCTCCCATCAACAGATTCAGCAACAGGTACACCAGAGGCGTGGTCACCACAGATAGCACGGAGGTCAGAGCCAGGCACTCCCCGGCCAGGATGCTGTTCTTGCCGTACCGGATGCAGAGCATCAGGGGGATGCTCCCGGCGGAGAACCCGGAGGACAGGACCACGATGGTGATGAGCCGGGGGTCCACCGGCAGCCAGAAGAGCAGCAGGGCCACCGCCGCAGGCAGCAGCAGCATCCGCAGGAAGGAGATCTTGTACACCATCAGGTCTTTGAGCCCCCGGCCAAGGTCCGCCCGGGCCACCACGGCCCCGGAGATCAGCATGGCGAGCGGGGTATGCATGGCGCACAGCTGGTTGAGGGGCGCGGCTACGACCTCCGGCACCAGCAGCCCCAGGGAGAAGCACACGAGACCCACGGCGATGGCGATGAGGGCGGGGCTCAGCAGCCGCTTCCCGGTATCGCGCAGATGCCCATGGTCCCCGGACATGACGATGATGCCGTAGGTCCAGATCAGCACGTTGAACACGGTGATCATGGTGGTGAGGAAGAACACGCCCTCGGTGCCGTAGATGCCCGAGATGAGGGGGATGCCCATGAAGCCCACGTTGGGGAAGGCGCACACGATCAAACCTACCTCCCGATCCCGGCTGCCCTTGGGGAAGAACAGATGGGAGATCAGGATCATGGCCAGGAAGGCGGCCGCCGCCAGGGCAAAGCAAATGAGGAAATCCCGCAGGAGCCCCCGATCGAAGGCCCGCTGATAGGCCATGAACAGGTACACCGGCTGGATCACCTTCAGCAGCAGGTCCGTCAGCTTCTTCTCCGCCCCCTCGTCGATGAGGCCCAGCTTGCTGCACAGGAAGCCTATGGCCAGCAGGATCAGCAGGCCCAGCACGGTTTTCAGTATGGTCAGGATCATAGATACAGCAACCTTTCCTCCGGGTGTACCCCCAGTGTAAAGCCTCCTCCCCCTTCCGTCAACAAAACTTTGCATGAATACCCATCTGATTTCACAATGGGTTCAAAATGATGCGCCATACTGGAGCCATCAAACGAGGAATGGGATGAGGAGCATGAAGGAACGTTTGCGCAGGTTCATGGAGGGCCGCTACGGAGCCGACGAGCTGAACCGGTTTTTGACCATCTGCGGCTGGGTGCTGCTGCTGGTAGGATTCGTGCTGTCGGGGATCGACAACAAGGCCACCCTGGCTGTGGGCTCAGTGCTGGTGGGCCTGTCCTGGGCCTTCCTCGTCCTCAGCGTGTTTCGGACCCTGTCGAAGAAGACCGGGCAGCGGGCCGCGGAGAACTACAAATACTTCGTCTATAAGAACAAGGTCCTGGGCTGGTTCCGCACCCGCAAGATCCGCTGGCAGGATCGGAAGGTCCACCGGTACTTCCGCTGCCCCCAGTGCCACGCCACCGTCCGGGTGCCCAAGGGCAAGGGCAAGATCCGCATCACCTGCCCCCATTGCAAACACCAGTTCGTGAAAAAGACCTAATGCCCTCAGGGCAGATCATTGGATGATTTGACGCTATCGCGTCATTTCACTTCCCCCGCTATCCCCTCCAGCAGTTCCCGCAGGAGGGGTTTGTTGTCCGTCTCCGTCACCAGCAGCATGGGCTTGGCCCCCGGATAGGGTTCCTCCCGGGGCGCGTCGGGAAGCAGGGCGCAGGCGGACTTCGTGGGCTTCACCAACAGCCTGTCGTCGTAGACGCCGCCCACCAGCTTGCCCCGGCAGTAGATAAGGTACTCCCCCATCATGGGCCGATACCGCAGGCCCTCCACCTCCGACAGCTGCTCCAAAACATATTCCAAATATTCCTTGCTGGATGCCATATCATCTGCTCCTTTTCCGAAGGCGTTTCAAATTCGCCTTCCGTTCGTCCGTGATCCGATAGCTCTCCACCGCCTTTTGGATGGCCTTGTTGTGGGTCCAGGGGTCCAGGGCGCCGCCCTCCAGATAGGACACCGCGGCCTCATACTGCTTGGCGAGGGCCGTGGCGAAGTACCAGGCCCGCATCATGTTCACGTAGTACTCCTCCGAGCGAAGGTCCGCCACCCAGGAAAGATAGGCAGGATCGAAGTCCTCCTCCAGGTAGTGCTGCATCAGCATCCCCACCCCGAAGCGTACGGGGTAGGTCGCCCCGGAGGCCATCCACCTTTGGATGCTGGGCAGCAGCTCTCGCCGATGCTTTTTGAAGCATTTGGGGGAGAGCTGGTCCGAGGTGGCCCAGTTGTCCACGTAGGGCAAAAACCGCTCCACCTCCATAAGGCACCGGTCGAAATCCTTCATTTCGGAGAGGATGAAGGCGTGCAGCTGATCCTCGTCGAAGTACCGGTGGGGCAGGGCGTGCAGAAACGCCTCCCCGTCGGGCCTCTTCCCCACCTCCTTGGCCAGCGCGCGCAGGGCCGGGGTCCGCACGCCGATCATGCGCTCCGGAGCCACGGTGGGGATGATCTTTGCCTGAAGGGTTCGATAGCCCTCGTCCCGAAGTTGAAAAAGCGATCGTTCGATGTCTTCCATACTCATGTCATGCCCTCCGGATGGGATGCCGGATCACGGTCTTCAGCTTGGCAGGGTCCCCCCGGCGGGGGTCGCTGAGGTAGATCTCATGGTGAAGGCGAACATCGGAAAAGTCCGGCGCATACCCCTGCTCCGCGCAGAAGCGGTGCATCCGCGCCACAGTGACGGGCTCCAGATCGTAGGGCCCTATATGCATGCACTGGACGCACAGGCCCTCGTCCACGGTCAGCAGCTCCACGGGGCTGAAGTCCAGCTTCTTCTTTTGGGTGGCCGTGTCCACCGCCCAGCGGAAGTCCTGCTCCCCTACGAAGTCGGGGAGCCGGATCACACTGATCCATCGAAAGTCCCCCTTGCGGGCATAGTCCACGCCCTGCACGCCCTCCTGGAACCAGAACCCTTCGAGGGGCGGCACGGCGTACTCGAAGTAACCGTCGATCCTGTGCCCCGTCTTGTAGCTCATTTTCAGGGTGTACGCCACCCCGTACAGCAGGTTCAGGGCGTGCTGATATGCCCCTTCGGACTCGTTGGGGTCCCCCGCCCCGCGCACGGCGATGAACCGCATGGGCGGGACCGTCACGATGGACGGGACCGTCTTGGGCTGATATAGGTCCTTGTACTCCTTTTTGAAATCGAACGCCATGCACGCCTCCTATAAAAAGGGCGTCGGGAAGCTGCTCCCCGACGCCTTGAGTTGTTCCGTTATTTGTAGATCCGATAGGCCATCAAAAAGTGCTGCTTCCAATAGCTGCCGGAGAGGACGGAGTTGGTGATGCGCACCTGGCCCGCACCGGAGCTGGCGTCGATCATCCTACCGCCGCCCAGATAGATGCCCACGTGGCCCGTGGCCATGGAGTTGCCCTTGAACACCAGGATGTCGCCCCGCTGGATCTGGCTCATGCTGTTGATCCGAGGGAAGCGGCTGGTGCTCCGCCATCCGATGCTGGTCATATAACCGCCGCTGAAACCTGCCTGCTTCATGCACCAGTAGACGAAGCCGGAGCAGTCGAACTTGTTGGGGCCCTTGGCGCCGCCCACATAGGGGCAGCCCAGCTTGCTTTGCGCGATGGCGATCAACTTCTCCACGCCCCTCTTGGCGGGATTCACCGTGGCGGTCGGCTTGGTGGTGGGCTTGTTGGTGGCCTTCTTCGTGGCCTTGGGCGTGGTTTTTGGGGTCTTGCCCGGCTTCTCCGTGGTTTTCTTCGTGGCCTTGGGCGTGGCCTTGCCCGGCTTCTGGGTGGTCTTCTTGGTAGCCTTAGGGGTCGCCTTGGGCTTGCTGGTAGTCCTGGAGGATTCCTTTTCTTCCTTCGCCGGGGCCTTGGCCTTCCTGGCGTCCTTGCTGTTCAGCTTCTCCAGGGTCTTGGCGCCCACGGTGCCGTCGTCGTCCAGGCCGTTGCGCTTCTGAAACTCCTCCACGGCCTCCTCGGTGGAATCGCCATAATAGCCGTCCACCTGGGAATTGCTGGTGAGATACCCCAGGGACTTCAGCTTCTTCTGGACCGCCTTCACGTCCGACCCCTTCATGCCCAGGGACAGGGTGTAGGCCTTGGCGTTCCTGTCGTCCATAGCACTCATGGTGGTGGGACCGAGGCACCCGTCGGGGGTCAGGTCGTTATTGTCTTGGAACTTGCGGATGGCGTTGATGGTGGCCTCGTCCATCTTGCCCTTGACCTTGTAGTTGTTGGCCAGATATCCCAGCTTCTTGAGCCGCTCCTGATAGGTGGCGATGGTGGCGTCCGTATCGCCCTTCTTGAAGAAGTTGCCCACCACCTCGTCGGCATAGAGGATCTCCAATGTCTCATGGCCCACCATACCGTCGCTGGCAAGGCCGTTGGCCTTCTGGAAGTCGGCCACGGCATCGGTGGTCTTCTCGCCATAGGTACCGGTGATAAAGTTCTTGCCCAGGTACCCGAGCTCGTAGAGGCGGGTCTGGACGCCCTCCACGTCGTCACCCTCGTCCCCGTCCTGCATGACGCAGGCCTCCACGCCTTCGTTCATGAGCAGGAACCAGGTGCCCTCGCCCAATTCGCCGGTGCCCTGGATGTCGTTATGCTTCTGGAAGCGGATGAGGGCCGCCTCGGTGATGCTGCCGAAGTGCTCTGTGGGCTCGTCGCTGTCCATGTAGCCCAGCTCCATGAGCCGGGTCTGAACGATGGCCACGGTGGGGGAATCGTCCCCCTTCTTCAATATCTTGTTCTGCAGGGGCTCCGGGACGGGCGTGGGCGAGGCGGGCGCCTTGGGCGCCTCCGTCTCGGTGAGCACGGGCAGGGTGTTGTCCAAGTCCCGGGCAGCCTCCGCGTTCCGCATGGCCGTGCGGGACACGTGGGCGCTGACCATCAAAGCGATGAGCAGCAGCACCAGCGAGACGCTGACCGCACCGATGCCGATTTGCATGGCCTTGTTGAGGCTCTTGAAGCGGGTGGCCAGATATCCGGCCCCCGCCTTGACCTTGTCTCCCAGGAAGATGAGGCCCGGCTTCATCCACTGCCACAGCTTGTGGAACAACGGTCTCACCACCTTCCACACGGCCCGGGCGGCTGCCGCCACGGCGTGAGCGATCTTTTTGCAGACGGGGCTGATCACCGTCCAAATCTTCAGGAAGAAGGCGGCCACAGCATCGAAAGCAAACCGAACGCTCCGGCAAAAGGCGTTCCGACCTTGAATGAACCGGGCCCGGGCGGGCTCGGTCCTCTGGTACATCGTGCGCAGGAAGCGGCGCAAGCCATCCAGGGGCTGTTTTTGTTCGCCCTCGGGGTTGCCTTCCGGCTCAATGATGGGATTTTCCTTGGTTTCCTGGTCCATTCCGCATATACCTCTATGGATACCCATTTTTTGATACACCAATTTTACCTGAGCCGACCGTTTTTTTCAACCGTCAACCGGCTCCAAGGTGCGAAAAAAACGTGTCTTATCTGTAAACTCTATGCCTCTTCCGGAGGCGAATTGGGACATTTTGGTAGAAAACTGGGGAAATAATTGAATTTTTGGGGGATGATGGTATACTCATGTATATCTCTTTCCCGCAGGAGGAACAGCCTATGGAGGAAGCCAGAAAAACCGACGCGAAAAAGAAGCTGCGCTCCGCTGCCGTCAAGGCTGCGGGGACGGTGACCGCCGCCGGTATGCTCCTCAACGCCACGGTGGAGCCGGAGGAGCTGCTGACCCGCCCGGAGCAGAAGGCCCAAAGCGCTGACCACGCCCACATCCAATTCGCCAGCGCTCCCGTCTACACCGTGAAGGGCACCCGCCTCGAGGCGGTCCCCGCCCCCACCCGGGCGGACCTGCTGCGGGAGAAGGTCATGGCCCTGCCCGCCCCGGTGAAGGGGCTCCTGCTGCTGCCTCTCTGGACCGTCGGCGCCATCGCCAACTACGCCCTGTCCCTGCTGCTGAACCTCTTTGCCACGGTCTTCGGCGGGTCCATCCTCACGTTCCTGTTCCAGTTCGCCCTGCTCTTCGGCCTATTCGCCCTGGCCCTTAGATGGCTGTTCCCCCATAAAAAGCTCCGAGACCTGCTGACGCGGAAGAACCTGCTGTGGATGGCGGTCGCCGCCCTCATTCTCACCACGGCGGACATGCTCCTCAAGACCTGGTACGAGCCCTACGCCAAGATCCGGAGCCTCATCCTCCTTGTCCTGGCCCTCGTCCTGCTGTCCCTCCTAGCCTGGCGCATTCTCTACAAGCGGAAGAAGCCGGACCCCGTGCCCCAGGAAGCCACCTACGAGATCATCTGACCCATGAAGGACGCTACGCTGCTGAACATCGCCAAACGCATCCAGCCCCTGCTCTCCCCCGCCTCCGTGACGCGGATGCCCTGGGAGGAGGGGAACGGATACTATTCGGCCTGGAAGATCACGGACGGGCAGGGGACGTACCTGTTGAAGGCCGCCTCCCCCAACGAGCTTGCCATCTACCGCCGTTTGAACAACCTGAGCGACGCCCTGCCTCGATTCTACGGAACAGCTACTTATTATAAGAAAGACTATATCTTGCTGGAATTCATCGCGGGGCACAACCTGATGCGCTGCACACGGCAGGATCTGGTGCGGGTGCTGGACGCCATGATCGCCTTGCAGGATGCCTATTGGGGCACCTCCAAAGAGATCGGCGAAAGCGCAGCCGCCGTCCTGCAGAGCTGTCAAAAGCGGTTGGCCTTCCTCCCGGAGATCGATTGGCAGGCCGTCTTCGATCAGTTCCTGGACGCCTACCTCACCCTGCCGCGGACCCTCTGTCACAACGATCTGCTGCCCTTCAACGTTATCGTCAGCGACGCCCGGACGGTGTTCATCGACTGGGAGACCGGGGGCATCCTCCCCTACCCCTGTATGCTGGTCCGGCTTCTTGCCCACGGCAGCGAGCAGGGAGAGACGCCCTTCTATATAACCAAGGCGGACAAAGCCTTTGCTATCCAGTACTATTACTCCCATCTGATTCAAGGCAAAGGCATCTCCCGCGCGGCGTATCGCCAGGCCCTGGAGCTCTTCTGGTTCTTCGAGCTGACGGAATGGATCTATGTGTACCGCAAATACCGCCGACCGCCGGACGCCTTGTACGATCACTATCTTCACCAGCTCCAGGCAGGCCTGCCAACGCGCTCCTTTTTCTAAACAAAAACCAACGAGCCGCCGGATGTCCGGCGGCTCGTGTCGATTCTATGCGTGTTTATTTCTGCCGCAGGGTGGCGGGCTTGGAGTAGACCTGGCCGTCGGCGTTCTTCGCCAGGCAGCGGAACTGCCAGCCGATGTTGCCCTCTGTGGCGACCACGGTCAGGTTGGCGGAGGTTTCGCCTTCCATCAGGACCCACTCGCCGGCCTCGGAGGTGCGGTAATACCACTGGTAGGTCACGTTCTTGCCGCTGGCCTTCACCTTGAACTTGGCCTTGGCCCCGATCTTCACCTTCGCGTCCTTAGGCTGGGTCTTGATGGTGGGGGCTTCCGGCGTCACCGTCAGGGTGACGGTCACGGAAGTAGCGTCGCCGTCGGCGTTCTTCAGGTAGCAGTAGTACTGGCTGCCGTTGTTGGCCTTGGATGCCACCACGTTCAGATCCTTCTTGTTTCCGCCTGCAACCGGCTGCCACTCGCTCTCCGCGTTGGCGCGGGTGAACCACTGATACGTGATGTTCTTCCCGGACGCCTTTTTACGCTGAACTTGACCTTCTTCCCACTCTTGGCCGTCAGGTTCTTGGGCTGGGTCTTGATCACCGGCTTCTGGGTCTTCACCGTCAGCGTAGCCGGGTTCGAGAAGGCTTCTGTCTCGTTGGTCACGCCGCAACGGAACTGCCAGCCGTCATTCGCTTTGGAGGCCGCGACCTGGTAGCTCGCCTTGGTGGCCCCGGGGATCTTGGTCCATTCCTTGGCGCCGGGCGCGCGGTAGTACCACTGGTACGTCACGTGCTTCTCCTTCACCTTCACCTTGAAGGTGGCCTTGGACCCGCTCTTCACCGTGACGCTCTTGGGCTGGGTCTTGAAGGTCACGTGGATTGGGAGCTTATCGGTCGTCTTGTGCACCCGGCTCAGTTCCGCGCCGCAGCGAGTGCAATAGACCACTTCGTCGTAGCTGCCCACGTTCTCGGTGGTGGCTGGCACCTCGTTCTCCTTTACCGGCTCGCCGGGGGTATGGTGTTTGACCTCGACTTTGTGGGTACGGCTCAGCTCCGCTTTGCAGCGAGTGCAGTACACCACTTCGTCATAGCCGCCGTCTGTGGTGCAGGTAGCCTCCACCACGTTCTCCTTGACCGGCTCGCCGGGGTTGTGGCCCAGGGCCGGAACGGTCACATGGGTCCGGCTCAGCTCCGCTTTGCAGCGGATGCAGTAGACCACTTCGTCATAGCTGCCGTCCGTGGTGCAGGTGGCCGTCACTTCGTTTTCCTTCACCGGTTCGCCAGGATTGTGGCCCAGGGCCGGAACGGTCACATGGGTACGGCTCAGCTCCATGCCGCAGTCGGTGCAGTAGACCACCTCGTCATAGCTGCCGTCTGTGGTGCAGGTGGCCTCCACCACGTTCTCCCGCACGGGCTCGCCGGGAACATGCTCTCTCACATACAGGGTGGCTGTATCGGTAGCGATCTCGCTGTCAGCGTTCTTCAGCAGGCAACGGTACTGCCAGCCGTCCATATCTGCGGAGGCGACCAGGGTAAGGGTGTTTGCGGTGGCGCCCTTGACCGCCGTCCAGCTTCCTGCCGCGGAGGTCCTGCTGTACCACTGATAGGTAACGGCATCGCCCGTGGCTTCCACTGTAAAGGTGGCTTCGGCCCCTTCGACCACCGTCACATCCTTGGGCTGGGTCATGATCGCGATGGAACAAGCCCCGGGTTCGTAATCCCGGCTGCTGAGGGTCAGCTTCTCCTCGCCGTAGAGCCGTTTGGTCTCCTCGCTGTAGGAGCGCGAGCTGCCGTAGAACGAATACGTGGGATAGGTACCGTCAGCACCAATAAGGAAAAACGCCTCGTTCCCCGACGAACCGTCGCTCCAGGTCACGTCCATGAGATACCGCTTCCCGTCCTCCATGCGGACCACGTTCCACATATGGCCGCCGCCGGCGTCGCCGGAGACGATGATGCTGTGGATGGTGTCGCTGGTGAAGCTGGTCATGTCGCACAGGTGCTGGAAGGCCTTGGAATACCCCTCACAGACGATGTTAGTGTTGGGGTCCCCGTCGAAGGCCCAGATGAGCTGCCAGGGATCGCCGTGATCGATGGAACCGGTACTACCGAGTTCGTCTACAGCGTCATAATCGTACTCCACCGCGTCGCAGATCTCCTTGTTGTACCCGCGCAGCTTCTCGTAATCGGATTTGCTGGCATATTTCTTGACGATGGCCCGGGCGTTGTTCCCGGCGGTGACCACTGTCTGGCCGATGGTCGTATTCACCGAAAATTGATCATCTCCATCCCGATACGCCTTGTCCACACAAAGGCCGAAATATATCCCGCTGAACTCGACCCACGCACCGCCGTCGCCCAAAGTGCCTATGGCGTTGTAAGAGAAACCACCATTTACTTCAACTCCTCTAGTCACCTTGTGCCAATAGAGATCATAGGGACAGTCCGCCTTCAAAGCGATATAGAGCATCCTAAAGAACGAGTTCCTAGCAGAACTGAAGCTAGGGATGCTGTCCATGCCCAGTTCCGCCGCCGTCATGCGGGCAGGCTCGCCCGTTCCCACATCGCTGAGGTAGATTTCGAATTCCGTAGAAGCCCGCTGGCCGATGGCGACCTGATGGATGCCCGCAAGAATGGCTTCATACGCGACCGCCATCTGTCCTTTGAATGCTTCCCCGGCGCCGGAGACCTTCGCATCCTCTTTAGGCGCGCGCTTGCCCATCTGCCGTTTGACGAAGCCCTCAAAGCGATCTGCGGAACTCTTCTCGCCGTCGGGTACGGCCATCTGATACGTCTCCGACCTGAGATGAGTCCCCGTCGGCTCCTGAGTGGCGGCGGGCTCATTCTCCGGCTGGGATTCTCCCTCTGCCAGGACCGTGACCGGCAGCAGTGAGATCAGCAGAAGGCTGACCAACAGCAGAGATAGTACTCGTTTCTTCATTACAATAATACTCCTTCCTTACTTTATAAAGATTTATGCAAAAACAAGGATCATTGCCCCTATCGTTTGTTGGACTGCCGCCAGATGTTCTGCTTCTCCGCGGCGGCGATGAGCTCCTCCCGGTAGGCCGGGTGCGCAAGATCCACCAGCATGGCCGCCCGCTCCCAGGTGGTCCGGCCCACCAGGTTGCGGACGCCGTACTCCGTGACCACGTAGTAGGCTTCGCTCCGGGGGGTGGTGACGATGTCGCCGCCGAAGTGGGGGACGATGCGGGAGTGCATCTGGCCCTTCTTGTCCGTAAAGGTGGAGGTGAGGCAGATGAAGGCCTTGCCGCCCTTGCTCTTCGCGGCGCCGGTCATGAAGTCCAGCTGGCCGCCGGTGCCGGAGATATGCCGGGTGCCGGAGCTCTCCGAGGACACCTGGCCGTAGAGGTCCACGCTGATGCAGTTGTTGATGGCCACCATGTTGTCGATGGCGCCGATGAGCTCCGGCGCCGATGAGCTCCGGGGAGTTCACGTATTCGAGGGGGCACACGGACAGGCCCGGGTTGTGATCCAGCCACGCATAGAGCTTCTTCGTGCCAAAGGCCATGCCGAACATGCCCTTGTTCCGGTGCATGTTGTTCCGGGCGTTGGTCAGCTTCCCGGCGGCATACAGGTCGTAGTAGGCGTCGGAGCAGAGCTCAGTGTGCATGCTTAGGTCTTTTAGATCGGAGTTGGCGATCATATTGCCCACGGAGTTGGGCATGGACCCGATGCCCAGCTGCAGGCAGGCCCCGTCCTGGATGTAGGGCACGATGCTGGCCGCGATCTTCTTATCGAGCTCGCTGGGCTCGGCGATGGGCAGCTCGAAGAGGGGCTCATGCTCCCCTTCCACCACGTAGTCCACCTGGGAGATGTGGACCACCTCGTCGAAGCCCCCGCAGAGCCAGGGCAGATGCTCGTTCACCTCCACGATGACGATGTCCGCCTTGTCGATGATGCCCTTGCTGACGCCGGTGGAGCAGCTCAGGTTGAAATAGCCGTGCTTGTCCATGGGCGTGACGCTGACCATGGCCACGTTGACGGTGAGGAAATGGGTGTAGTAGGGCACCACGTTTCGGAAGACCATGGGGATGAAGTTGCACAGGCCCCTATCGCAGAGGCTCCGCTCGTAGCCCGAGCAGTGCCAGGAGTTGTAGATGAAGTGCTCCCGGGTGGGGTCGTTCTCCACGGTCTCCAGCCGGTTGAAGATCAGGTTACCCCGGATCTTCACGTCGAAGAGCTCGTCCCGGCGACAGCTGAGGGCCCGATCCAGCAGGATGGGAAAGCCCAGCTGGGAGGTGTAGTCGATCCAGTCGCCGCTTTTCACACATTGAACGGCTTGCTCCGGGGTCCGGAGCTTGCTTCTGTACTCACTGTAAAAGTCCATGGGGCACTCCTTCTTTATTCAGCCTGTCGAAAAACCATGTTTTTCAACAGGCTGGTATTTCGCCTGCGGGCGGGTTTTGCAGCTCTTGCCTATAAACCAAAGGTTTACCGGGCGGCAAGAGCTGTAAGGTGTCAAATTCACCGCACATGTCGCTGAATTTGACAGGAAACTAAGCCAAACGTTCTCTTCTCCAAATCCGTTGCCACATTTCTATGTTTCTTTTTAATTATATCATCCCGCAAAGCCCTTGACAATTCTCACATCCCGGTATATTATTGTGCATATTGAATATACACAATATGAACAAGGAGGAAAACCATGCAGCTATTGGACGTGCGGGACCTGGAGAAGCGCTACCCGACCTTCACCCTGGACAAGGTCAGCTTTTCCCTGGAGCCCGGCTATATCATGGGCTTTATCGGCCGGAACGGGGCCGGGAAGACCACCACCATGAAGGCCATGCTGAACCTGATCCACCGGGACGGTGGAGAGGTGTTCGTGAACGGCAAGTCCTTCTTCGAGAACGAGCGGGCCTGCAAGGGCGAGATCGGCTTCGTCATGGGCGAATTCGACTGCTACAGGAACGCCACCCTTCGGACCATCACCGACGTGACCCGGCGCTTCTATCCTGACTGGGATGAAGCCGCCTACGAGAAGTACCTGAGCCGCTTCGCGCTGGAGGAGGGGAAGAAGGTGAAGGAGCTGTCCGCGGGCATGCGGGTGAAGTACGCCCTAGCCCTGGCCCTCAGCCACAGCGCCAAGCTCCTCATCCTGGACGAGCCCACCAGCGGCCTGGACCCCGTGTCCCGGGACGATCTGCTGGACGTGTTCCGGGGCCTCATCGAGGACGGCAGCCGCAGCATCCTCTTCTCCACCCACATCATCTCCGATCTTGAGAAGTGCGCGGACTACATCACCTACATCAAGGGTGGCAAGATCTTGGCCTCTACAGACGTGCTCTCCTTCCGGGAGGGCTACCGCCTGGTGTCCGGAGACCGGGAGCACCTGGAGGTCCGGCGCAGCAAGCTTATCGGCTGCAAGGAGCACGCCTTCGGCTTCACGGGTCTCATCCGGGCGAAGGACGAGGCGGCCTTTGCAAGCTGCAAGGTGGCCCCCGCCGACCTCGAATCCATCATGATCTACCACGAACAGGAGGACAGCCATGAAACATCTGTTTTATAAGGAACTGAAGCTCTGCCTGCCGCTGCAGGTGCCCCTGTTCTTCCTCTTTGCGGCCATGCTGTTCATCCCCGCCTACCCCTATCTGGTGGCCTGCTTCTTCACCTGCAACAGCATCTTCTACACGTACAACCAGAGCGTGGGGAACAACGACCTTCTCTTCACCGCCCTGCTGCCCGTGTCCAAGAAGCAGGTGATCCAATCCCGGGTCCGGTTCACGGTCTTGATCCAGATGGTCATGTTCCTGCTGCTGATCCCCATGATCTTCGTGAACCACAAGCTGGTCCCCCAGGGGAACCCGGCGGGCACGGACGCAAGCCTCACCTTCCTCGCCGCGGCGCTGGTGCTGTTCACCATCTTCAACGCCGTGTTCATCCCTGCCTTCTACCGGGATGAGACCAAGTCCGGCAAAAACTTCCTCATCAGCACCATCGCGGTGTTCGTGTGGATCATCCTGTGGGAGGGCTTTATGATCACCGCCAGCGCCGCCAAGGGCAGCGTGCCCTTCTTCCGTTGGGTGGCGGAGAACCTGGACGTCTTCCCCGCCACAGACACCGCCTGGCGGACCCAGTTCGCGGCCCTGGCCATCGGCGCCCTGGTCTACGGCGTGGGGACCTGGCTCGTCAGCCGCAAGGCCGTCCGCATCTTCGAGCGGGTGGACCTTTGATGGACCTGTACCTCTCCGGCAGCTCGCCGCTACCCATCTATCGGCAGCTCTTTGACCAGCTCTGCGCCCAGATCTTGGACGGGCGATTGAAGAGCGGCGACGCCCTGCCCCCCATCCGCACGGTGGCTCGGGAGCTCAGTATCAGCGTCATCCCCGTGAAGCGGGCCTGGGAGGAGCTGGAAGCGGCTGGCTTCCTCGAGAGCTTCGTGGGCCGGGGCTGCTTCATCGCGCCCATGAGCGCCGACAAGCTCCAGCGCCTCAAGCGGGAGATGGCCGCCGACAAGCTCTCCGACGCCGCCGCTTACTGCCGGAGCCTGGGCATGAGCCTGGCGGAGGCGGAGAGACTGCTCAGCGACGCCTGGGCCTCGCCCGTGGAATAGGAGGAGAATATGGATCGGAAGCTGGTCAAGGAATATCTGTTCATCACGTTCGCCCTCATGCTGCTCTTCTGGGGCGGCTGCGTCCTGGCGAGCCGGACGCTGGGTCTGACGGTGGAGGCCCTGTGGATGCGCATCCCCTACGCTCTGGGCGGCTTTTCCCCCACCGTCGCCTCCTACGTGGCCCTGAAGCGGAGCGGCCGGGTCAAGACCTTCCGGGAATGGCTCAAGCGGGTGTTCGACCTGCGGCACAGCCTCTGGGTATACGCCGAGGCGCTCCTGTTCGTGCTGGTGTACTATGCTGTGAATTGTCTCGTAAACGGGTTCACCGCAGGCGCGCCGGTCTTCATGCTGGTCGTCATCGTCCCCCTGATGCTGTTCGGCGGCGGCAACGAGGAGGCCGGCTGGCGCATGGTCCTGCAGCCGGAGCTGGAGAAGGCCCTGGGCTTCCACGGCGCCACGCTCCTCACCGGCGGGATCTGGTGGGTCTGGCACCTGCCTCTGTTCTTTATCCACGGGACCGCCCAGGAGTCCATGAACTTCTTCCTGTTCGGCATCCTGTGCCTGGCCCTGTCCTACGCCCTGGCCACGATCCGCAGGACCTCCCGGGGCGTCTTCCCCTGCGTGCTGACCCACTGCCTCATCAACGGCCTGTCGGCCGTGCTGGTGTTCGAAAGCAGTCTGCTCTCCGCCTGCCTGTGCCTGGGTTTGACCGTGATCCTGTCCCTGATCCTGCTCAGGGCGAAGATCCCCCAAAAATAAAGGGGCAAGGTCATTGACGGCTCCGAGAAAACGTGATACGGTATGTACAGCGCCCCTGACCACTTGGGATCAGGGGCATTTTTCAGGAGGCGGGCATGGCGGCGAAGACGCGGGACCTGACGACGGGCAGCATCAAGAAGGTGCTGCTCTCCTTTGCGGCGCCCCTGTTTCTGAGCCAGCTCTTCCAGCAGCTCTACAACTCCGCCGACGCCCTCATCGTGGGCAACTTTCTGGGCAAGGAGGCATTGGCCGCCGTCAGCTCCTCGGGCCCCCTCATCCAGCTGTTCATCGGCTTCTTCAACGGCGCCGCCATGGGCGCGGGGGTGGTGATCTCCCGGTACTTCGGCGCTGACGACCGGACGCGGGTCCGCAAGGCCATCCACACCAACGTGCTCTTCAGCCTGATATGCGGCCTGTTCCTCTCCCTGGTGGGCGTGCTGCTGACGCCCTACATCCTGCGCTGGATGGGCACCGACCCCGAGGTGCTGCCCCTGTCGGAATCCTACTTCCGCTGGTACTTTGCCGGCGCGGTGGCCATCGTCATGTACAACGTCCTCAAGGGCATCATGACCGCTCTGGGCGACAGCCGCCGGCCCCTCTACTACCTCATCTTCTCCTCGGTGCTGAACGTGCTGCTGGACCTGCTGTTCGTGGGCGTTCTCCACGGGGGCGTGGCGGCGGCGGCCCTGGCCACCACCATCTCCCAGGGGCTCAGCGCCCTCCTGTGCCTCCTTCACCTGCTGGAAAAGGACCAGATCTACACCCTGAAGGCCCGGGAGCTGCGGATCGACGGCCCGATCCTGAAGGAGATCGTGCGCATCGGCCTGCCCACGGGGGTCCAGATGTCGGTGATCTCCATCGCCAACGTGCTGGTCCAGAAGAACATCAACTCCTTCGGCGCCGACGCCATGGCCGCCTGCGGCTCCTTCGCCAAGGTGGAGGGCTTCGTATTCCTGCCCATCACCTGCTTCTCCCTGGCCCTCACCACCTTCATCAGCCAGAACCTGGGGGCGAGGAAGCTGGACCGGGTCAGGGCCGGCAGCCGGTTCGGGCTCCTGTCCGCGGTGCTGGCGGCGGAGACCATCGGCGTAATTATCTTCTTCTTCGGCCCCCAGCTCATCTCCCTGTTCAACAGCGACCCGGCGGTGCTGGCCATCGGCCAAAAGCAATGCCGGATCGAATCTTTGTTCTTCTGCATGCTGGCCCTCAGCCACACCGTGGCGGGCATCTGCCGGGGCGCGGGCAAGGCCACCGTGCCCATGCTGGTCATGCTGGGCATCTGGTGCGTGCTTCGGATCACCTACATCACCGTGGCCATGCAGATCTCCCACGACATCCGGCTCCTGTTCTGGGCCTACCCCCTGACCTGGACCATCAGCGCCGCCATCTTCTTCCTCTACTATAAATATTCCCACTGGCTCGAAATCGCGAAGGAGGCCTGATCCATGGACGCCCGCGCCGACAAATTTACACGCATGACCACCCAGCCGGTGAAGAAGCTGGTGCTGCGCCTGGCCGGGCCCACCATCGCTTCCATGCTGATCTCGTCCCTCTACAACATGGCGGACACCTTCTTCGTGGGGCGCATCGGCACCTTCGCCACGGCGGGCGTGGGGCTCATCTTTCCCCTTATGACCGTCATGCAGGCCTTCGGCTTCTTCTTCGGCCAGGGCTCCGGCAACTACGTGTCCCGGGCCCTGGGGGCCAACAAGATCGAGGATGCCGAGCGCATGGCCGCCACGGGTTTCTTCTGCGCCCTCATGATGGGCGCCCTCATCTTCGCCCTGGGCCAGCTCTTCGCCACGCCCGTGCTGCGGGTGCTGGGGGCCGACCCCGCCAGGGTGGCCCAGGAGACCGTGGACCACGCCCGGGCCTACTACACGGCCCTGCTCTTCGGGGCGCCCTTCGTGCTGGCCTCCTGCGTGCTCAACAACCAGATGCGCTTCCAGGGCAACGCCTTCTTTTCCATGATCGGCCTGGTGTCCGGGGCGGTGCTGAACATCGGCCTCGACCCCCTGTTCATCTTCGTGTTCCACATGGGCGTCCGGGGCGCCGCCGCCGCCACGGTGGTGAGCCAGGCTTTCAGCTTCTGCGTGCTGTATCTGGGCACCCTGCGGAGCGACACCCTGAAGATACGCTTTAGGAACCTGACCCCCACCGCCCACTACCTGAAGAACATCGTGGCCGGGGGCATCCCCTCCCTGCTCCGGCAGGGCTTCGGGAGCGTGGCGACATTGTGCCTCAACGCCGCCGCAGCCGCCGCGGTGCCCTTGGCGGAGGCGGACGCGGCCATCGCCGCCTTCTCCGTGGTGAGCCGGGTCATGTTCTTCGTGTTCTCCGCCCTGCTGGGCTTCGGCCAGGGGTTCCAGCCCGTGTGCGGCTACAACTGGGGCGCCCGGCAGTTCGACCGGGTCCGGGAGGCGTACCTGTTCTGCATGAAGATCGGCGTCATCTTCCTGCTGCTCATCTCCGCCTGCACGTTTTCCTTCGCCGGGCCCATCGTGTCCCTGTTCCGGGACGACCCGGACGTGATCCGCATGGGCACCGTGGCCATGCGCTGCCAGAGCTGCACCCTGCCGCTGATGGCCGTGGTGGCCATGTCCAACATGCTCTTCCAGACCACGGGCAAGGCCCTTCGGGCCACGGTCCTGGCCATCGCCCGCCAGGGGCTCACCTTCATCCCCTGCGTGCTGCTGCTGCCCAAGCTCATCGATCCAGCCATCTGGGGCGTGTACCTGTCCCAGCCGGCGGCGGACCTGGTCACCTGCCTCATGGCCGTGCCCATGGCTTTGCACATCCTGCCCCGGTTCAAGCGGGCCATGGCGGACTCGGACTTCACCCCATAACTTTGTTGCTGTAGCAACATATTAAACCGAGGGAACTGGCTATAATAGTCCTGCCTGAGAAACCCAGGCAGAAAGAAGGGCTATCCTATGAAGAAATATATGTCTCTGTTCCTCGCTATGCTGATGCTGGCGGCCCTGTTCGCGGGCTGCGCCGGCAAGACTGCCGAGACCGCTCCCGACGCCACCGTCGCGCCTGAGCAGGAGATCAAGAGCCAGGAAACGCCTGCGGACGTGATCCATGAGCTGCAGCCCCCCGCCGCGGAAGCCACGGCGGAACCCGAGACCGACATCACCTCCAAGCTGGATGCCGCGGTCCCCGCAGCGCCCGTGGTCATGCGCCTGGGCGGCCTGAAGGGGCCCACCACCATGGGCATGGTGAAGCTCCTCAGCGACAGCGACGCGGGCCTCACCGCCAACAAGTATGAGTACACCATCGCGGCCGCCGCCGACGAGCTGACGCCCAAGCTGTTGAAGGGCGAGCTCGACATGCTGGCCCTGCCCGTGAACGCCGGCGCCATCCTGTACAACAAGTCCAACGGCGGCGTGACCATGCTGGCCGTCAACACCCTGGGCGTGCTGTACATCCTAGAGAAGGGCGGGGAGACCGTCCAGTCCGTGGCGGATTTGAAGGGCAAGACCATCTACGCCACCGGCAAGGGCACCACCCCCGAGTACGCCCTATCCTACCTGCTCTCCAAGAACGGCCTGGACATCGCCACCGACGTGACTATGGAGTGGAAGAGCGAGCCCTCCGAGGTGGTGGCCCAGCTGGCCAAGGAGGAGAGCGCCGTGGCCATGATGCCCCAGCCCTTCGTGACCGTGGCCCGGGGCAAGGTGGAAGGTCTGCGGGTGGCCCTTGACATGACCAAGGAGTGGGCCACCGCGGGCGACACCCTCATCACCGCCGGCCTCATCGTGCGCACCGCCTTCCTGCAGGAGCATCCGGAGGAGGTCAAGACCTTCCTGGAGGAGTACGCCGCCTCCACCGCCTATGCCAACGAGCATGCCGCTGAGGCCGCCGCGCTGGTGGAGCAGTTCATCGGCGTCAACGCCGCCGTGGCCGAAAAGGCCATCCCCGCCTGCAACATCGTGTGCATCACCGGGGAGGAGATGAAGAAGGCCGCTGCGGGCTACCTGGCCGTGCTCTTCGGCCTCAATGACAAGGCCGTGGGCGGCGCGCTGCCGGGCGACGACTTCTACTACCTGCCGTGAAGGAGCTGCTGAAGCAAAAATCCATACAGAAAGCCTTGTCCGTAGCTCTCGCCCTGCTTCTATGGCAGGCGGGAGCTATGGCTTTAGACCTGAACCTGCTGCTGGTGACGCCGGTGGAGGTGGTCCGGCGGCTCTTCACCCTGGTGGGGGAAAACGACTTCTGGCAGACGCTCCTCTTCTCCTTCAGCCGGATCGTGCTGGGGTTCGCCCTGGCCTTCGCCCTGGGGTGCCTGCTGGGCGTGCTTTCGGGGAAGTGGCCGCTGCTGGAGACGCTGCTGTGGCCCTACGTCATCACCATCAAGACCGTGCCCGTGGCGTCGTTCATCATCCTGAGCCTGATCTTCTTCTCGGCCCGGCAGCTGCCCACCTTCATCTCCTTCCTCATGGTGTTCCCCGTGATCTACTCCAACGTGCTGGAGGGCATCCGCAGCACGGACCGGGAGCTGTTGGAGATGGCGCAGGTGTTCAAGATCAGCTGGTGGCGGCGGCTGGGGTACATCTACCTCCCCCACCTGAAGCCCTTTTTGTTCTCCGCCTGCTCGGTGGCCCTGGGCATGAGCTGGAAGTCCGGCGTAGCCGCGGAGGTCATCGGTGTGGCCTCTGGGTCCATCGGCGAGAAGCTGTACGAGTCCAAGGTGTACTTCATCACGGAGGACCTCTTGGCTTGGACCGTGGTCATCGTGCTCATCTCTGTTCTATTTGAAAAGCTGTTTTTGCGGCTGATGCGGGCGGCCTTCCGCCGCTGGGAGGGGCGCTGATATGGCCATCGTCATCCAAAACTTCACCAAATCCTACGGCGACAAGCTGGCCCTGCCCCCCTTCTCCTGCACTCTGGAGGCGGGCGAGATCGTGTGCCTTTTGGGGCAGTCGGGCTGCGGCAAGACCACGCTGCTCAGGCTCCTGCTGGGCCTCGAAGCGCCCACGGGCGGCACCGCCTCGGGCCTTCCCGACCGAATCAGCGCCGTGTTTCAGGAGGATCGACTGTGCCCCGCCTTCTCCGCCGTGACCAACGTGTCCCTGGCCCTGGGGCGGCAGGCATCCCGGGCGGAGATCGTGGCCCTGCTCACAGAGCTGGGCCTGGGCGACGCGCTCACCAAGCCCGTCCGGGAGCTGAGCGGCGGTATGCAGCGCAGAGTCGCCATCGCCCGGAGCCTCCTCTGCCCCGCGGACCTGTACCTCATGGACGAGCCCTTCAAGGGCCTGGACGAGGACACCCGCAAGGTGGTCATGGACACGGTCCTGACCCGCACCCGGGGCAAGACCCTCCTCCTCGTGACCCACGACCCGGAGGAGGCTGCCTACCTGGGCAGCCGCGTGGTGAGGATGTAAGGGTTGTGTTTTGTTTTGCCGCTTGTTCTCTTTGGACAAGGGTGCGGAGCCGAGCGCTGCCTGAGGCAGATTCAGCGAGGCGCAGCACGGGCAAAGCAAGGAGAAAGCAAGCGGCAGCGTAGCTTCGACTATGTTTTGCCCATGGTAGAAAAAACGGCGGAAAAAGAGAAACTTAAGGACAATAATAGGAAGTACGGCTATGCCATACTCCCCAAATAAAGTTCTTTGGGCCTGAACCCTTTCTTGCAAGAAAGGGTTCGTGCTTTATTGATTTCCTTTCTTCCCCTTGCCGATCTCGCCCACCACGCCGAAGAGGACGCCGGCCACAGGCCAGATGATCCAGGTCATGTCCCAGCGCTGGGTGAGGAAACTGACGGCCAGATACACCGCCGTGACGATGCTCCAATAGATGCCGCCGTACTTGCTGGTGCTCCGCTTCCTGGCGCGGGTGTAGTCCCCCTGCTCCAGCAGCATCTGATATCCGCTCCAGGGGATGCTGGTCTTCACGATGGTGTACACGCCCACGGCAGCCAGGACCAGGATGGCGCTGACGCCCAGGACCCCGTAGAACTCGTCATCGCCCCGCCACAGAAGCAGCACGAACAGGGGAATGGCCGCCAGCACGCAGAGGACCACGCCGATGGCGATCCGCCGGTTGTGCTCGCCCTCCTCCCGCTGCATCCGCTCCTTGACCATGCCAGAAACGCCGTAGGCCGTGTCCAGGACGTTCTTCTCCAGGTACTCGAACCGGTTCCCTTTGAGCCCCGTGAGCACGAACAGCAGCACCGCGCCTGCCACCATGAGCAGCAGCACGATCAGCCCGATCATG
This sequence comes from uncultured Eubacteriales bacterium, assembly GCA_902761365.1. Classification (GTDB taxonomy): domain Bacteria; phylum Bacillota; class Clostridia; order Christensenellales; family CAG-138; genus RUG472. The sequence goes on from CACWJZ010000012.1 coordinate 48,453, forward strand.
CTCGCCTGCAGCTCCGTCAACGGCAGCCGCCCGCTCTCCTGGGCCCCGCCCAAGAGAATCAGCGTGATGGGCGAAAGGATGCACAGAAGCACGCCCAGGGCGATCCGCGGAGTGCTCTCGGCCTTGTAGTCCAGGAACGCGTTGGCCTCCTCCATGGACACGAAGGTGGTCCCCTCCGCCTCCGGCTCCTCCAACCCGGCCATGGGCTCCGGCGCCTCCAGATTATCCTTCAAAAGGTAGTCCGTGCTCACCCCGAACAGGGTGGACAGCTGTAAGATCTTATTCATGTCCGGGATGGACTGGGCCCCCTCCCACTTGGAAACGGACTGCCGGCTCACGCCCAGCTTCTCGGCCAGCTCCTCCTGGGACCAACCCGCCTTCTTCCGCAAATCGATGATCTTGTCTGCAAGGATCATGTGTTTCTCCTTTCCTCCGGCTCCATGGCTCGGCTCTGTTTTCTGGCCCCATGCTACCCAAAAAGGCGGTTGCCTGCTACCAATTTTTCCCGTCAATCTGTCAACCGTCGGTTGCAACCGCCGAAAAAGTGCCTTTCTGTCCAAAATATGTATCACCGTTGCCCCGTTTTGTCAATCGGTTTGCCCCACAGGACCCGCGGCACGACGCGCAGAGGCTTCGGCGCATTTTCTCTCGACTGACGAGGAAAAAGGGAGTATACTAAGAGGCAAGAAAGGATTTGGGGGACGTGGAATGGAACGACAGGCCACCATGGTGAAGGATATGACCACGGGGAAGGTGGTGCCGCTGCTGCTGCGGTTCGCCTTCCCGCTGTTCGTGTCCAACGCCCTGCAGGCGGTGTACAACGTGGTGGATATGGTGGTGGTGGGCAACTACATCGGCAAGGCCGGCATGTCCGCCGTGTCCATCGGCGGCGATCTCTTGCACCTGTTGACCTTCGTGGCCATGGGCTTCTGCTCCGCCGGCCAGGTGATCATCGCCCGAGCCGTGGGCGAACGGCGGCCCGAGGACATCCAGAAGACCATCGGCACCATGTTCACCTTCCTGCTGTCGGTGTCGGCGGCCATCGCCGTGGTGTGCTACCTGCTGCGCGCTTCCCTGCTCACTTGGCTCAACACCCCCGCCGCCGCCCGGGATTACGCCATGGACTACCTGGTGACCTGCGTGTGCGGCCTAATCTTCATCTACGGCTACAACATCGTGAGCGCCATCCTGCGCGGCATGGGCGACAGCAAGCGGCCCTTCCTGTTCATCGCCGTGGCCGCCATCCTGAACATGGTGCTGGACGTGCTGTTCGTGCAGTATTTCCATATGGAGGTCTTCGGGGCGGCCCTGGCCACGGTCATCGGCCAGGGGGTCAGCTTCCTGGCGTCCCTGGTCTACCTGTACCGGCGGCGGATCAGCTTCGGCTTCGACTTCAAGCCCGCCAGCTTCCGCATCGACGGGCCCGCCTTTCGGCGGCTGCTGGCCCTGGGCATCCCCATGGCCATCCAGGCGGCGGCGGTGAACCTGTCCAAGATCGTACTCATGTCCTGGATCAACCTGTTCGACGTGACCTATTCCGCCCTCGCCGGCATCTTCAACAAGCTGAACACCATGTGCGGCGTCATCTCCCAGTCCTTCACCACGGCGGGCAGCACCATGGTGGGCCAGAACCTGGGCGCCCGGAAGTACCGGCGGGTCAACCAAACGCTGTTGACCATCCTGCTCATCGGCCTGGGCTTCGCCACCCTCTTCACGATCGTCATGCTCCTGTGGCCCGCGGGCGTTTACGGCATGTTCACCCCGGATGCGGACGTGCTCGGCGTGGCCGCGGTGCTGACCCTCCCCGTCATCCTCAACTTCTTCGGCGCAGGCACCCGGTGCGTGGCCTTCTCCCTCATCAACGGCTCCGGCAAGGCGAAGCTGAACCTGGCGGTGGCCATCATCGACGGCATGATCAGCCGGATCGGCCTCGCGGCCCTGTTCGGGTTCGCCCTCCACTGGGACTGCTTCGGGTTTTGGATGGGCGACGCCCTGGCCGGCTTCATGCCCCTGTTGATCGGCGGCGCGTTCTATCTGTTCGGAAGCTGGAAAACCAAGGAATAAAAAACACCCTTCTCGTTAGAAAGGGTGCAAGCCAAATAACTATCTATTGGGACAATCTGTTCCCCAACCATACCTATTCTCCCAATAGCGCTTTTCTTTTTCGCGCACCTTTTTCTTTTCACCGAAAAGAAAAAGGTGCGAAAAAACTTCATTCCTCCCTACGTATCATCCGCACATACCCCGTCCCGTGCCGGACACAGCGGGAGACCCGGGACAGGGTGGCCGAGGAGATGTCCACGGCCTCGATGACCTGCAGGTAGGTCTTCCCCTCCAGGAGCAGCCGGGCCGCCGCCAGGCGCTCGGCCATGTTCTCCACCTCCTTCTCGGTACACAGATCCGCAAAGAAGGCGGCGCAATCCTCCTGGGTGCGCAGCTTCAGAATGGTGTCGAACAGCTCCGGGATCAGTTCCTCGCTCGATCGCTTATCCATGGTTCCCTCCCAACCAATGATAGTGTGCGGGGCCCTATTGCCGCAAAAACCGCTGGAGCGCCTCCGTCCTGGGCGCCTCGAATATCTCTTGAGGCGTGCCCAGCTCCGCCACGGTGCCGCCGGACAGGAACGCCACCTGATCGGAGGCCTCCCGGGCGAAGGCCATCTCGTGGGTGACCACGATCATGGTCCGTCCCTCCGTTCGCAAGAGGCGGATCACATTCAGCACCTCCTTGGTGAGCAGGGGGTCCAGGGCACTGGTGGGCTCGTCGAAGCAGAGCACGTCCGGCTCCATGGCCAGGGCCCGGGCGATGGCCGCCCGCTGCTGCTGCCCGCCGGAGAGGGTGATGGGGTAGCTGTTCGCCTTTTCCCTCAGCCCCACCTTCTCGATCAGGTCCAGGGCCTTCTCCCTCAGCTCCGCCTTCGTCCCCCTCTTCGCCAGGGTGGGTGCCAGCATCACATTCTCCAGCACGGTATACTGCGGAAACAGGTGGAACGCCTGGAACACCAGCCCGAAGGCCCGTTTTGTGGGCTTCTGCCCCCTGGCCCTGACCCGGGTGGCGTCGAAGAGCGTCTCCCCCTTCAACCGGATTATACCACGATCCGGCGTCTCAAGGAAGTTCAAACAGCGCAAAAATGTGGTTTTTCCCTCGCCGGAAGGGCCGATCACGGACAAAATCTGCCCCTGCTCCAGGGACAGGTTCACGTCGTGGAGCACGTCCGTCTCGCCGAAGCGCTTGCCCAGGCCCTCTATCTCCAAATACGCCATAGGCCCCTCCTCACTCGAAATAGCTCAGCCGCTTCTCCTCCCGGCGGAGGAGCCAGGAGAGGAAGCCGGAGAAGAGCAGATAGAACACGCCCGTGAGCAGCAGCGGCCAGATGAGGCCGTGGGATTTGATATAGGCCTGGCCCGCGTAGGTCAGCTCGTAGATGGCGATGATGCGGGCCAGGCAGGTGTCCTTCACCAGGGTGATGATCTCGTTGCCCATGGGCGGCAGGATGCGTTTGTAGACCTGCCGGAGCTGGACCCGGAAGAAGATCTGGCGCCGCGTCATGCCCAGGACCTGGCCCGCCTCCCGCTGGCCCCGGGGGATGCTCTCGATGCCGCCCCGGTAGATCTCGGAGAAGTAGCAGGCGTAGTTGATGATGAAGGCCACCGCCGCCGCGCTCATGCGGCCCGCGGTCCCGCCTCCCCACAGATGGGAGCCGTTGTTGAGCAGGCCGGGGCCATAGTAGACCACGATGAGCTGCAGCATGAGGGGCGTGCCCCGGATGACCCAGACCAAGCCCCGGACGGCCTCCCGCAGGGGCCGCCACCGGTTCATGGACCCGAACGCGATCACCAGGCCCAGCGGCAGGGCCCCCAGGAGCGTGTAGCAGAACAGCTGCAGCGACTGCCCGAAGCCGCCCAGCAGGGAGAGCAGGACTTCCCGCAGCATGGCGGCTTACCGGGCGATGAGCTTGGTGTCGATGCCGTATTTGACAGCGAGCTCAGCCAGGCTCCCGTCCTTGAACTTGGCGTCCAGGAAGGCGTCCAGCTTGGCGGCCAAATCGCTCCCCTTGCGGAAGCCCACGCCGTATTCCTCCGCGTTCAGGCCCTCCACCTGGACCAGATCGGGGTAGCTGGTGCCCTCGCCGATCATGGCGCCGGCCATGAGCTGGTCGATGATGCAGGCGTCGCTGGCGCCGGAGGCCACCTCCAGCAGGGCGTCGCCCTGGGATTGTATGGAAGCGATCTTCCAGCCCTTCTCCTTGGCCAGCTCCTCCGCGGCGGACCCTGCCTCCACGGCGAAGGTCAAAGTCCCGTAGTCCAGGCCCGCAGCCTTATCCTTGGGGGCCACCACCACCTGGGCGTTGCCGCAGTAGGGCTTGCTGGTCTCCATGGCCGCCTTGACGCCGTCGGTCAGCGTCATACCGTTCCAGACGCAGTCGATGTTGCCGGCGTCCAGCTCCAGGGTCTTGTTGTCCCAGTCGATGACGGTGAACTCCGCCTTGACGCCCAGGCTCTCCGCGAAGGCCTTGGCAAGATCGGCGTCGAAGCCGACCCACTCCCCGTTTTCGCCCACGAAGTCCATGGGTGCAAAGTCTGTGATGCCGACGATCAGCTTGCCGTTGGCTTTGATGGTGTCAGAATCCGCCTTCTTTGCCGCCTCCTTGGGCTTCGAGCAGCCCGCCAGGGCCGAGAGGACCAGCAGCACAGCGATCAGAATGGAAAGCATTTTTTTCATTTTGGGTATCTCCTTGCCTGTGTAATGACCGTAGTATACTTTATTACGCTAAAGTTGTAAAGTGTTTTTTGCAAATTTCTTCCATCTTTTTTTCTTCGGTCCCCCAGGACCTCATCTTGCAACCGGGCCGGAAAGCCGATATACTGAGAAAAAGCGATCTGAAGGAGGAAGGATTCATGTTGGAAGCGGGCAAAAAAGCGCCTGAGTTCGCGCTGCCGGACAAGGACGGAAACACCGTGAGGCTCTCGGACTATTTGGGCAGGAAGGTGGTGCTGTATTTCTATCCCAAGGACAACACGCCCGGCTGCACCCGTCAGGCATGCGCCTTCGCCGGGGCCTACGCCGCCTTTCGGGACCGGAACGTGGCCGTGATCGGCGTCAGCAAGGATTCCGTGGCCTCCCATGTCAAGTTTGCAGAGAAATACGATCTGCCCTTCGTCCTGCTCTCCGACCCGGAGCGCCAGGCCATCGAGGCTTACGGCGTGTGGCAAGAGAAGAAGAACTACGGCAAGGTCAGCATGGGCGTGGTCCGCTCCACCTTCCTCATCGACGAAAACGGCATCATCGAAAAGGTCATGCCCAAGGTGAAGCCAGACACCAACGCCGCCGAGATATTGGCGTATCTCGCCAACGGGAAATGAGGCATCGGCTATGGTCGGATTCGGGATCGTGACGGGGCTGCTGTTTCTGCTGATGGCGGCGGTGCTGGAGCTGAACAAGAACACCCTGCCGGGCTTTGGGCTGCTCCTGGCGGCCACGGTGGTCTTCTGGGTCGTGTTCTCGAAATGGCTCCAGGGGGGCAAGTGGTACGGGAAGCTCCTGGGCTATGTGGGGTATATAGCCGTCTTCGGACTGATCCTGTTCCTCACCTGGCCGCCCATCCGCGCCGTGCCCGCCTACGAGGGGAAGACGCCGGTGTACACGGGGACGGTGCACCTTGACCAGGGAGACGTGCGGGGCGTGGTCATTGGGGACGGCGCCGTGGAGCTGTACGCGGGCATCCCCTATGCCCAGCCGCCCGTGGGCGAGCTTCGGTGGAAGGAGCCCCAGGACCCCCTGCCCTGGGAGGGCCTGCTGACGGCGGATCATTTTGCGCCCATGTGCATGCAGCCCACCCACCTGCCCATCTACGACAGCCTGACCCGGATCATCGGGTTCCACGACTATAAGATCTCGCTGCACGACAACTATGTGGCGCCGGTCAGCGAGGACGGGCTCTATGTGAACGTGTGGAAGCCCGCCGGGGACGGGCAGGGGCTGCCGGTGCTGGTGTATATCCATGGCGGCACCCTGCAGACTGGCCAGCCCTGGTACGCGGACTACGCGGGGACGGGCCTCGCCAAGAAAGGGCTGGTGGTGGTGAACCTGGGCTACCGGCTGGGGGTGTTCGGGTATCTGGCCGACGAGGGGCTGGCCGCGGAGTCGGCCCACGGGACCACGGGCAACTACGGGCTGCTGGATCAGATCAAGGCCCTCGAATGGGTGCGGGACAACGTCGCTGCCTTCGGCGGGGACCCTGGCAACGTGACCCTGGCCGGGGAGAGCGCCGGGGCCGCCAGCGTCAGCGCTTTGTGCACGTCGCCGCTCGCCAAGGGGCTGTTCCGGCGGGTGATTTTGGAGAGCTCCACCGTGGCCAGCGTGGAGCCGCCCCACTCCTTCCGCAGCAGGGAGGACGCCCTCACCTCCGGCAGGGAGCTGAAGGCCCGGTACGGCGCCGAGACCCCGGCGGAGCTCCGGGCCCTGAGCGCGCAGCGGATCGTGAACGAGGCGTATACCCAGCATTACATGACCGTGGACGGGTACGCGCTCACCGAAACGCCCTACGCCTCCTATCAAAAGGGCGCGCACAACGAGGAGGCCATCCTCCACGGCTACAACGCGGAGGAGAGCGGGCCGTTCATCCTGTTCGACCATGGGAACCTGAAGAACTACGAAACGAAGATAAGGACCTATTTCAAGGAGTACGCGGACCAGGTGCTGGCCCTGTACCGCCCCGCCACCGACGGGGAGGCCGACAGCTGCTGGGCGCAGATCTACGGGGCGGTGTTCTTCAACTACCCCCATTACTGCCTGAATCGGCTGGCCGCCCGCAACGGCATTCCGGCCTATGAGTACTGCTTCAGCAAGCACAACGGGTGCCTAGGCTGCTGGCACAGCGGCGAGCTGCCCTACTTCTACGGGAACATCCCCGCGGACTCGAAGCTCTTCGACGTGGGGGACCGGGCCCTTGAACGGACCATCGTGGGGTACGTGAAGAACTTCGCCGCCACCGGCGATCCCAACGGCCCCGGCCTCCCCGCCTGGGCCGCAGACAGCACCAGCGCCACGCTCCTCACCCTGGGGGACAGGGTGGAGATGGCGCCGGAGAAGTACCTGCAGCTGTATGAGATCATGGATGAAATGACCGGGTGGGAATAAGCTTGTTTATCCGTACTTTTTCTTTTCGGGTGAAAAGAAAAAGTACCAAAAAGAAAAGCCAAATGGGATAAAATGAAGGGTTGACCATTATCTTATCCCATATAAAGTTCTTTGGGTCTGCACCCTTTCTTTCAAGAAAGGGCGCGTGCTTTGTTCTATTCCTTCAATAAATACTCCATAAACACCGGGATGCGCTGCTCCCAGTAGGCTTCGGAGTGCTGGGCGTCGGGGACCACCCGGGCGTCCACGTGGGCGCCCATGCGGGTGAGTCGCTTGGCGGTGTCAAAGAGCCCGGTCAGGACGCTGGTGTGCTTGCCCGCCTCGCCGGTGCCCATGTCCATATAGATGCGCGTGGGCGAGCGCAGCGGCGCAGCCGCCTGAAGCTCCTTCTCGTGGTGCCGGGTCGCCCACAAGCTGGGCGACAGGGCCGCCGCCCGGGAGAAGGTGTTGTTGTAGGCCACGGCGGCGTAGATGGCCATGAGCCCGCCCATGGAGCTGCCCGCGATCAGGGTGCGCTCTCGGTCAGCCAGCGTCCGATATTCTCGGTCGATGCGGGGCTTGAGCTCGTTCACGAACCAGTCCATGGTCAGCTGCCCCCGTGCCGGGAACATCAGTTTCCCCTTCCACCAGATGTCGTAGGGCGTGTATTCGCTCATGCGGTTGTCGCCCTCGGGGTTGCATTCCACCGCCACCAGGATCAACGGCAGCTTCGACTTCTCCAGGTATTCCTTCATGCCCCAGCTCTTGCCGTAGGTGGCGTGGCTGTCGTAGAACACGTTGTGCCCGTCGAACATATAGAGCACCGGGTAGCGCTCCTCGCTCTGCTCGTACCCCTTGGGGGTGTAGATATACAGCCGCCGGGGTTTCTTGGTGGGCAGGGTGGGGATCTGGATCTTCTCTACGCGGATCATGGGCTTTGTCCTCCCTTCCGTTGTCAGTATACAGTATTGTACTCCCCTTGCGTCGGCCCTGCAAGAGGCATAAAAAAGGCTCCCCGCAGGAAGCCTGAATGCTTATGGGATGACGCGAACGATCTCAAAATCCACGTCGCCGCTGCCCTCATGGGCGGTGGTCTCCACGGCGACGCGCCCATCGTCCAGGAAATAGGCGTTTGAATCCTCGCCCACGATCATGCCCCGTACACCCGTCCCTGGATGGAAATAGGTGCCTTTACCTATCCGATAGCTGTCGGCGATCCCGTGGTCGATGGGCTTCGAGCCGCCCCACTGAAGGACCGCGCCGTCCGCGCCGTAGAGCACGTAGGCGTCCGGATAATACACATAGTGCTCGTAGGGAGAGCTGAAATCCAGCTCAGAGTGGATCATCAGCGTCTGCCCATCCTTGACGAGCCGGGTGAACCAGCCCTCCAAGGCTGGATACTGCGCCTCCATGTCCTTGGTTTCCGTCCAGCCGTCCCGAACGAGGGCCAGGATCACCGAATCCAGGCTCTTGCCCGGGATATACGCAAGATCCCATTCTCCGTATCGCTGACGGCCTAAGGCAAACTCATCTATATCCGTCAGTTTCAGGAGGTCGAAGACGGGGGAAAGGTCCAGGCACACCAGTTCATACCTCGTCCGATCATACCGATCCTCGTCCACCCGGGTCCGCTCTCCAAAGAAGAGCAGCGCCGGCGCTTCTCCGCTTTCATCCACCAGGGCAAAGCCGTTTTTGTTTCCAAGCAGCGCGCAAGGCCACGCCGTGCCGTCCGGCATGGTGAGGGCACCGGTCATTGCGCCATCCTCGCCCACGGTGATGCTAAGGTTAGCGTGGTGATGCTCTCCCATATCGAAGTAGCGGAACCACGCTGTGCCCGGCTCCAGGGGCCCAGAAAAAAAGTTGAAGTCGGGATATTGATACGGGGTATGCTTCTCCTTCGTCAGCACCACCCCATCCAGGCCCGCAAAGGTCAGTATACTCGCGGGATCGTCAACCGCCTTCAGTTCCACCGTGTCGCCTTCCGCCATGATCTTCACCGTTCCGGCGGGCAGGACGGCGGCGGGCTCCGTGTCGAAGGGTGTGCGGTACATATCCATTTTCAGAAGAAAACCGTCGCCGCCGGCCTCCAACGTAAATATCTCATTGGCGGTGAACAGATACGCCGCGCCGTCCTCATAGATCATGAGGCGGACGCCGGCGCCGTCTGACCACATGGTGTTTTTTTGATCTTTCAAGGACAGGGGCTTCGCAGCCTCTTTAGTAAGGGCGCTCCCCTCCTGCACCAGCGTCACGGACACGGGGAGCCGTTGAGGTTCGGCGATGGAGATGTTATTCTTCGCTTGGATCGCGACCAGGCCGCACAGCAGCAGCGCGGACAGTAAAAATGATGCCAGCTTCGTCATGGATCATCCCTCCTTTTCCTATAGCATACCATAGAGTTGCGTCATACTTGCAACATGGATGTTAACAATGGGCCTTATTCCAACGTATCCTCTCGATAGTTCAACAAAAATCGGGCGCTTTTCTTCTCGTAGAGCCGGGCGGCCAAATCGTCCGCGATGGGGATGAGGATCCGCTCGTGCTCGCACTGGACGGGAGCCACGGTGTGCATGTCCCCGGTGAGGCTGAAATTGAGGCAGGCGCAATGGTGCCGGCAGCGGCCCTCGATGGCGCAGCCCACGCAGTCCGGCTCCGGGACCAGGGAGGCAGTATAGACAGCCCTCTGTTTCGCCCTGTCCACGCCCGTGGACACATGGCCCATGCGGTAGTCCTCAAGATGCAAAAACTGGTTGCAGGGATAGATGCTCCCGTCCTCCGCCACAGAGGGCTGGCGCATGCCCAGCATGCACTCCAAGCAGGGCTTGTCGTTGAGGTATGCGGAGATCTTCACTAGGAAGGGCAGAAACAGCAGGGGCTGCCTGTCGTCGAACCGGGCCTCCATCAGGTCCGCCACAACCTCGTACTGTGCTTTTAGCACTGCCAGGGAATCATCGCCCCAGCCCGCGTTGGGCCGATAGTCGATGACGGAGTTGATGCGGGTGAACCCCCTGTCATAGAGCCATTTTACGGACTCGGCCATGCCGCCCACGGTGGCCGTGGTCACGGTCTGCAAGGCCACGGCATTGGGCTGATAGCGAAGGAGCAGGTCCACGATAGGCTCCAGCTTCGCCCGGGTGGGCCGCCCGTCCCGGGTGAGCCGCTGTTCGTCCTGCAAAAGGCCGTCGTGGCTCAAAGCGATCTCTAAATCGTGGTCGTTGGCGAACTTTAGGAAATCCTCGTCCAGGAGGGTGCCGTTGGTGGTCATCTTGAACCGGACGCCCACGCCCCGCTTGTCCGCTTCGGCCTTGGCATAGCGGCAGATCCTTTCCGCCAGGTCCCGCTCCAAAAGGGGCTCGCCGCCGAAGAGGGAGAAGCCGTTGGTTTTGTGCCCATAGGAAAAGACCAGGTCCATCGCCTTTTTGGCCGTGTCCCAGGTCATATGATCCCTGCAATGGGTCTCGTAGCAATAGCGACAGCGGAGGTTGCAGTCCGCCGTGAGGTGAAGGGTCAGGTTCATGGGCTCAGGCTTCGGGGGTGGCGGTGGGCATAAGCAGCACGCCGGTGGTCCTCAGCGGCACCGCCGGGGTGGGGTCCGGGATGGCCACGTCCCCGTCCAGGACCAGCTCCTCCGTGGGCTCGGGGATGGCCACCTCCCCGTCCGTGACCAGCACCTCCTCAGGCGGCTCCGTCACCGCAACCATGCCCTCGGTCTGGAGCTCCGGCAGCTTCGGCTGCCGACAGCCCGTGACGCCGCCTACGGCCACCAGGGCCGCCGCGGTCAGGGCCGCGCCCCGCAGGACTTTCTTCGGATAGGTGGGCCGATAGCCGGTCAGCTGTTGCAGTTTCATATGCGCCTCCTTGGGTCCTTTTGCCCATAACACCTGGAAACGCGGGGTAAAGTTGCAACTCAATAGCAGGATGCCGGTTTTTTCTTTTCAGGGGGAAAAAGCGACGCATACAGAAAAGCAAAATGGGATAAAATGAAAGGTTGGCGATCATCTTATCCCATATAGAAGTTCTTTAAAAACGCCCCCTTCCGCACAAGAAAGGGGGCACCTGTATCCTTCTTACACTGCCGTTTACCGCTGGGTGGCGCTGCCGCGGCCCAGCTTCTTGCCGCTCTTCTTGTCGAAGAGGATCAGGCCCTGGCCGTGGAATTCGAAGCGCATGGGGCTGTTGGCCTTGTAGTCCACGCTGCCGAACTCCACGCTGGTGACCAGCTGGTCGCCCATGGTCATCTGGACCGTGGTCTCCATGCCGGCGGGCAGGGCCGCGTAGACCTTGCCCTCCATGCCGCCGCTGCCCAGGCGAATGAACTCGGGCCGGACGCCCAGGACCACGTCCTCGCCCTCGGGCTTGCCCAGAGGCGCGTCGCTCTCGAAGAGGAAGCTGCGGCCCAGGACAGTCACCTCGGCATGGGTCTCATCCAGGACCCTCGCCGTGCCGGGCAGGAAGTTCATGGTCGGGTTGCCCACGAAGTCGGCCACGAACAGGTTGGCCGGGTTGTTGTAGACCTCCAGAGGCGGATCGTACTGCTGCAGCACGCCGTCCTTCATAAGGCAGATGCGGGTGGCCAGGGTCATGGCCTCCAACTGGTCGTGGGTCACGTAGACGAAGGTAGAGTCCGTCTCCGCGTGGAGGCGCTTGAGCTCCGTCCGCATCTCCAGACGAAGCTTGGCGTCCAGGTTGGACAAGGGCTCGTCCATGAACAGCACCTTGGGCTCCGGCGCCAGGGTCCGGGCGATGGCCACACGCTGCTGCTGACCGCCGGAGAGCTCGCTGGGATAGCGCTTCTCGAACTGCTCGATCTTCAGCATGGCCAGCATCTCGCTCACCCGCTGGCGGATCCTGTCCTTGGGCCACTTCAGGTTCTCCAGGCCGAAGGAGATGTTCTGATACACCGTCATGTGGGGCCAGAGAGCGTAGTTCTGGAAGAGGAACCCGATGTCGCGCTTGGCGGGAGAGATGTTGATGTTCTTCTCGGAGTCGAACACCACCGTGTCGCCGATGGTGATGCGGCCCTCCGTGGGGGTCTCGAGCCCCGCGATCTGGCGCAGAGTCGTGGTCTTGCCGCAGCCGGAGGGGCCCAGCAGGGTGATGAATTCGCGGTCCTCGATGACCATGTTTAGATCGTCCACCGCGACGAACTTGTCAAAACGTTTCGTGACGTGTTCCAATATGATTTTCGGCATTTTCCTTAACCTCCTACACCTTTGTCGATGCTTGCGCCGGTGAGCTTGTTGACGGCGAACTGGATGACCAGCACAAAGATGATGATCAGCAGGTTGATCGCGTTGCTCGCCTGATTGAGACCGGTGCGGCTGTATTCCTGCAGGACCGTGGTGACCAGCGTGGTGTAGCTGGCGGCCAGCAGGACGAATAGGCTCATCTCACGCATGCAGGAGATGAACGGGAGCAGATAACCGCTTATGAAGCTGGACTTCTGGATGGGGAACAGGACCCGCGTCATGCGCTTCCACCAGGGCACGCCGATGACGATGGCGGCCTCCTCGATCTCCCCGGAGAGCTGCAGCATGGCGCTGGTGCCCGTGCGGGAAGCAAAGGGCATGAACTTGATGGAGCCCACCAGTAGCAACAGGATGAACGAGCCGTCCAGCCACGTGAAGCCCTTGGTATACGACAGTGCCAGATACACGGCGCCGAAGCTCATGGACGGGATGAGGTACGGCAAAAACGCCAGGTCGGAGACCAGCGTGGCGGCCTTGCTGCCCCGCTTGCGGGCCACAGCGTAGCCGATGAGGATGCCGAAGCTGCCCGCCACCAGCGATACCAGGACGCTCAGCAGCAAGCTTCGGCCCATGGCCTTCCACATGGTGGGACTCATCAAAATGCCGATGGTGTCGCCCTTGTTGCTGCCCTCAAAGACCTCCCGGGAGAGCCAGTAGCGCAGGGTGAAGCTGGACCAGTCGCCGGGGACCTCCAGCAGACTCTCCATGGCGAAGGAGGCCAGGGGCATGATGGCGAAGAAGGCCACGATGATGACCAGGATCACCGCGATGACCTTCCGGGCCTTCCCCAGCTTGACCAGGGACACCTGGCCGGATTTGCCGGTGACGGTAGTGAAGCTCTTGCGCTTGCCGGTGAACCAGTTGTTCAGCGTCAGGATCCCGATGGAGAACATCATCAGCACGATGGCGACCACGTAGCCCTGTCCCTTGGTGAAGCCCGTGTTGATCAGGTTCCGCATCTGGACGGAGATGGACACGAAGTTGTTGCCGGAGTTGATGGAGCTCTTGTTGAGGAAGAAGGGGACGGTGAAGGAGCTGATGGAGCTGGAGAAGACCAGCAGCACCGTGCTCACCAGGGCGGGCAGGACGATGGGCAGCGTGACCTTGTAGAGGATCTTGAAACGGCTGGCCTTGAGGACCGTGGCCGCCTCCTCCAGATTGGCGTCCATGTTCCGGAGGATGCCGCCGATGAGGATGTAGGCAAAGGGCGCGTAGTGGAGCCCCAAGCTCATGGCGCAGGGCACCAGGCCGTAGACCATGGACTCCGGCACGCAGATGCCGGTGACGGACTGCAGAATGCCCATGCCCGCGTTGATCTCAGTGTTCTTGAAGAAGTTTTCCCAGAACATGGCCATGGACCAGCTGGGCATGATGTAGGGGAAGACGAAGACGGTGGAGATGAATTTTTTCGCCGGCAGGTCGGAACGGGTGATGAACCAGGCCACCACGCCGCCGAACAGAACGGCGACGACGCAGGCCAGGGCGGCCATCAGCGCCGAGCCGCCCAGGGGCGCCCAGAACTTGGTGCTGGCGTAGTTGTATTCCTTGCTGGTCAGAAGCTCGATCCAGTGATGGAACGTCCAGGAACCATCCTCCACGCCGTCCTGATCGATCCAGATGGCCTCCTGATTGCCGTTGACCTTGAACGAGCCGATGAGCAGGGTGCTCAGCGGCAGGACGACGGTCAGCAGCAGCACGATCAGGAAGATCACGGTGATCACGTTGGCCGGCTTGGAGAAATAGGCCCTGAGGCTGTTGCCCAGCGTTTTTTTATTGCGCATAAGCGGGCCTCCTTCTTACGAAAGCGTTCTGATTTTCAAATGGGACAGGGGAGGGCCGCAGCCCTCCCCTGCAGTGCAGTTGGTGCTTTATTCGTGGCGAGGGAGCTTATTTGCCCGCCATCTGCATGTTGATGAACTTGACCGCAGAGCGATAGGCGGTGTCGAGGTAGTCCACGTCCTCCACGATGCACTGCTCTTTCCACACGGCCAGCGCCGGGTCGCCTTCCACGGAGGCGATGTTCTGGTTGCTGCTGTAGTAGCCCAGGATGCCGCCCCAGCCGGCGTTGAAGCCTTCCTCAGAGAGGAGGTAGTGGATGAACAGGCAGGAGGTGTAGGGCAGCTGCGCGGTCTCGGGGATCAGCATCCACATGTTGTAGACGAAGCCGTCGAAGCCCTCCACGTCGTTGTTCCAGCCAGCGGCGGTGACGGTCTTCTTGTAGTACTGATCGGTGTCCTTGTAGTCCTCCTTGTAGTACTCGTAATCCTTCAGCTTGCAGAGGCCGGCGAAGATGATGCGGCCGTCGTCGGCGTAGTTGTTGATGGCCTTGACTTCCTTGGAGTCGGAGGAATGCCAGTAGCCCACGTTCTTGATGAACTCGGCCACGAACTTGTAGCCGATGTTGTTGTAGCTCACCTCATCCTCAGCGGGGTTGTAGTCCTTGCCGAAGTAGCTCTTGTAGGCCGCGGTCAGCTTCTCGCAGGCGGGGTCGCTGGTGAGCATGATGAGGAAGTTCATGTTGATGTCCTCACCCAGGGGGCTCTGGTAGGAGACGTTGTGCAGGCCCTTGAGGGCGACGCCGTCCACACCGGTCATCTGCCAGACGTTCTTGAGCTGGTCAGCGCCGACCTTGGTGTTGTCATACATGAAGATCTTGTTGAAGGTGACGCCCACTAGGGGGTTCTGATCGGACTCGGCGATGTTGTACTCATCGCCCTGGGGCACGTAGCTGAGCAGGAAGCCGGTGTCCAGCATGGCGTTCTTCAGGAAGGACGCATCCTGGATCATGACGAAGTCGGCGATATACTTGCCAGCCTTCTGAGCGGCGACCAGCTTAGGCTGATACTCGCTGCCCTTCTTGCTGTTGTAGGCCACGCGGCCGGCGGCGAAGGGATACTTCTCTTCAAACTTGGCCAGGGCCTTCTTGACGCCGGAGGTCAGGGAGTCGGCATTGAAGGTCAGGGTGGGGTTGTCCGCCAGCTCCTTCTGGGCGGCGGCTTCCAGCTCCGCGGCGGTCATGCCCTCGGCAGCCTTGATGGCCTCGGCCACGGTGCTGCCTTCGGCTTTGGCCGTGCCGGTGCCGATGACCAGGATGGACAGCACCATGGTGAGGGCCAACATCAGAGAGAGGATACGTTTCATGCTTTTCATTCTCCTTTTCTTATTTAGGTTATCTTATCGGCAAATTGACCGCAGGGAAAGGCTTTAGGCCTTGCCCGCGCTGCCGAAGACCTCAGTGATGCGCTTGGCCACCATCTCCTCCACCGCCGTGCGCGCCGGCCCCAGGAAGGTGCGGCCGTCGAACTTGGTGGGGTTCAGGGCCATCTGCCGGCGGATCTCGCCAAAGAAGCACACCCGGATGTCCGTGCCCACGTTGATCTTGCACACGCCCATGGTGGACGCCTGGCGCAGCATGTCCGTGGGGATGCCGATGGCCTCGGGCATCTGGCCGCCATAGGTGTTGAAGATCTCCAGCCGGTCGTGGGGGACGGAGGAAGCGCCGTGGAGCACCAGGGGGAAGCCGGGCAGCTTCTCCCGGACCTCCTCCAGGATGTCGAACCGAAGCTGGGGCTTCTGGCCGGGCTTGAACTTGTAGGCGCCGTGGGCGGTGCCGATGGCGATGGCCAGGGAGTCGATGCCGGTGCGCTCCACGAACTCCACCGCGTCGTCCGGGTGGGTGAACTGGCCGTACTTGTCCGCCACCACCACGTCGTCCTCGATGCCCGCGATGGCGCCGAGCTCGCTCTCCACCACCACGCCCCGGGCGTGGGCGTATTCCACGACCTCCTTGGTCATAGCGATATTGGTCTCAAAATCATAGGACGAGGCGTCGATCATCACGGAGGTGAAGCCGTTGTCCACGCACTTCTTGCACAGCTCGACGGTCTTGCCGTGATCGAGATGGATGGCAAAGGGGATGTCGAGCTCCTGGGCGGCAGCCTCTGCCGCGGCACGGACGTAGGCCGGATGGATGAACTTCAGCGCGCCTTCGCTGAACGCGACCATAACGGGGGCCTGCACCTTCTGTGCGCCGGCCAGGACACCCTGCATGATGTCGATGTTGTCCACGTTGAACGCACCGATGGCGTACTTTCCCTCATAAGCCTTCCGAAACATTTCCTTTGTCGTGACAAGCGCCATACCATACCCTCCTGTTCAATGATTTTGCCGATCCCGTCCGCGCCGACCGCGGCCGCATCGGCCATGGACCTTTGTCATAATTTTATGCCGGGTATAATGGTCTGTCAAGGCATTTTTGCTCGCCCCGGCAATGGAATTGACAAATCCCCACCGCTCCGGTATCATGGTGAACAGACGAAAAAGGGAGGAGCGTACAGACGGTGGATCTCATCATTCTGTCCGGCCTGCCCGCCAGCGGGAAATCCACCGTGGCGCGCATGCTGCAGACCGCATTCCCCTATCCGATCCTGGAGAAGGATCGCATCAAGGAGTGCCTTTTCGACACCCTGGGGTTCCAGAGCCACGAGGAGAAGCGACGGCTGGACGCCGCCGCCGCCCGGATATTGCTGCAGACTGCGGAGGAGTTGTTGGCCGCCGGCGGCAGCGTCATTTTGGACAACAACTTCGACATCGCCGCGGGGGCGGCCCTGCGGGAACTGCAGGCGCGGCGGCGGCCCCGGAGCGTGACGCTGCTGCTCACCGCCGATGAAGCGGTGCTCTATGAGCGGTATCTCGCTCGGGATTTGGCGCACACGCGGCACCCCGGCCACGCCGTGTCGGACCGGTATCCGCCGCTGCCGGGGGACCCGGAGGTGGCGCCCATGGAACGGGAGGGCTTTGCCCGGCGGTATCTCGACCGCGGCATGGGCCAGGTCTCCTGGGACGGGCCCGTGCTCACCGTGGACACCACAAACCTGGAGACCCTGGATCGGAACGCCCTGCTCGCCCAGGTCCGCGCCGCCTTGGAAGCCCAGTGAGGAGAAAATAGTGCTTTTCGTAGGAAAAGGTTCGTCAAAAAGAAAAGCCTGTCGATGAGAACAGGCTTTGCGGATATACGCTCATCTCCAATATCAGTTCTTCGGAGGGCCGGTTTTCCGTCAGGAAATCCGGCTCCTCTTCGCTTTCAAAGAAGGGGCGCCCTTTTGCCCTTCCCCTGCAATCCCGTATGATATGACCACCGCAATATGATCAGGCTCGTCACCATCATGGCGGCGATGAGAACATAGGCAGACTTGTACTCGCCCGTGTGGTCGGCGATGATGCCCGGCACGGCGGAGAAGAGGATGCCGCCCAGGTTGTAGAAGATCTGCAGCCATTTGAGGAGCTTGGGGTAGCCCGTCCGGTCGGACAGGTCCCCGGCCCACAGGGGCGGGCCCACGTTGTAGACCGAGGCGCCGAAGCCCATGAGCGCCACCGGCGCATAGCACCAGAACAGGCTGATGCCGTTCATGAGCTGGACCAGCGAGCACCCCAGGATGAACAGGGCCATGAGCAGGGACGTGCAGCGCTTGGGCCCGAACTTGTCCGCAAGGCCCCCAGACAGGAACTTGCTGCCCACCAGCACCATGCCCTGAAGGGACACCACCGTGGCAGCCGCCTTCACGCTGTAGCCGCAGCTCTGGGCGAGGACCGACAGATGTCCCGAGAATGCTTGGCCTGCACCGCCGATCAGCAGCATCATGAGGGCCAGCATCCACAGCACCAGCTTGGGAAGCTCGCGGGGACCCTCTTTCTTCCGGGCGCTGCTGCCGCTCTCTCCGCCTGCGCCGTAGGGTTCGAGGCCCTTTTGGGCGGGGTCGTCTCGCAGGAGCAGGAACACGGCTATGGCGCTTATGAGCATGAACCCAGCCTGCAACAGGAAGGTGGTGCGCAGACCAAACCGGAGCGCCAGGGCCGAGACCAGGGGCGAAAAGGCCATGGTCGCCACGCCGGAGCCCGCGGAGCTGACGCCCAAAGCGAGGCCCCGGTGGGTGTGGAACCAGTTGGACAGGAGCAACGACACAGGGTAGATGCACCCGAGGCCGTAGCAAACGCCACCCAGGGCCGCGCCGGTATAGTAGACGAGGGCGCTGCCGCCCAGGGAATAGACCGCTGCCGAAGCAGCTCCGATGAAGGAGGCCAGCAGGATGCCCCGACGCAGGCTGAGCTTGCGGTAGTAGAGCTCCACCAGGAACGTGACCGCAAAGGAGAAGACGCAGCGGACGGAGAGGATGGCACTGCCCATGCTGTCGCTGAGGCCCTCCGCCTCGATGAAGGGCAGGTACACCGACAGGATGTTGCTGGTGAGGCCCATGTTGCACACGAACAGCCACAGCCCGCACAGGCAGACGATCCAGGCGTAATGGAGTTTTGGCGTTTTAGTGGAATTCATTTTTAAGGATTATATTGAAAGCACGCACCTTTTTTGCAAAAAAGGTGCAACCAAAAAACTTTCAGAATGAGTGTGGCTTTCGTACGGATAGCCATACTCCTTCTCGCATTTCTCTTTTTCCGCCGCTTTTTCTCTTTAGCCTAAAGAGAAAAAGCGACAAAAGAAAAACTTATCCTTATAACAGCGACAGCAGCACAAACAGCCAGTGGGCCGCGATGCCGGCGCAGAAGCCGCCGATGGTGTGGCAGAGGATGGACTTGCCCGCCAGCTCGTTGCAGTGGAGCATGTCCATCATGGACACGTGGGTGGAGAGATACCCGCTCCAGCACATGCACATGCCGGTGAACACGGCCACGTCGTTGGCGCCGGCCGCCCCCTCCCGCAGGAGCTCCGGCACCATGCCCAGGGACGCGCCGGCGGACCCCAGGGCCGTGATGGGCACGGACACGCAGGCGGAGGAGGTGAACCCGAAGAGGGGCTTGAAGAGGAACTGGAGCTTGTCGCCCAGCTGGGGCAAAAGCCGGATGCCCTCATAGGCCGCGCCAGTGTAGGTGCCGTCGAGGGAGGGGCCGTAGGTCAGCATCATGACCACGGTGCAGATGACCAGCACCCCGGGGACGATCCCAAGGCCCAGCTCCACACCGTTCTTGCCGCCCTCCATGAGGGAGTTGAGCAGCCGCAGCATGAACCCCTTTTGGGGCTTGTTCTCCTCGTCCGTGAGCTGGCCCATCTCCCGGGGGGACAGGGCCAGGGTCTCGGTGCCGTACAGCTTTTTGGAGAAGTGCAGCAGCATTCGGGTGCTGATGACGCTGCCCACCACCGCGCCCAGGTTCCCGCAGAGGACCGCCTTGCCCAGGCTCAGCCCCGTGACGGCGGAAAGGCCCGCCATGTAGCTGGTGACGATAAGCCCCATGCCGAAGGCGGTGCCCAGGTTGGTGAGGGCTGGGATCTGGTACGCCTTGAAGTACCGCCGGTACTGCTGCTCCTTCGCGAGGGCCAGGATGGACGGGTTGTCGGAAAAATAGGTGGACACCACGCCCAGTGCCGCCGCGCCGGGCATGCCGTAAAGGGGCCTCATGAGGGGCGAAAGCAGGAAGTTGAAGAGCTCCAAGACCCCGAACTCCGTCAGCATCTCGGACAGGGCCCCCGCCAGGACCGCGATGGCCATGATGTAGAACACCGTGTCCATCAGGATCTGGTAGGCGGTCTTCATCATGGTGTTGATGGCGTTGGTCATGCCCATGGGCACCATGAACAGGGCCATGAACGCCAGGAACCCGACCAGGAACAGGGTGCTCTTGACGAGCTTCTTCCCCGTCATCATCCGCCGCTGCCGCAGGGCCTCTCTCTTTTCGTCGAAGGATGCCATTCTTTCTCCTTTGCTGCCTTAAAACAGTCGAATTTCCATAGCCTTGGAAAGGTACTCCAACACCGCGATCCCCGCCACGCTGTTGCCCCGGGAGTCCAGGGCCGGGCCGAAGACGCCGATGCCCATCCGATCCACCAGGGCCGCCGCGATGCCGCCGCCCACGCCGCTCTTGGAGGGGTAGCCCACCTTCACGGCGTACTCCCCGGACCCGTCGTACATGCCGCAGGTAAGCATGAGGGTCCGGATGATCCGGGCGTGCTCCGGGGCCATGAGCCGCGCATTGGTGACCGGATCCAGGCCGCGGTTGGCCAACACCAAAGCGAGATGGGCGATGTCCTCCGCGTTCACGTACAGGGAGCACATGCGAAAGTACACGTCCAGGTCCTCCCCCACGTCTCCCTCCAGCATCTTGGTAGCCTTCAGGTGGTAGGCGAGGGCCCGATTCTTATCCCCGGTCTCCCGCTCGGACAGATACGCCTCCCCGCAGAGGGAGATGGTCTCGGACCCGCAGAGCTGCTTGAAATACTTGAGCAGCCGCTCGAACTTCTCCGACCCGTTGCGGCCCTTGATGGCCCCCACCACGGCGATGGCGCCGGCGTTGATGAAGGGGTTGTAGGGCTTGCGGTCCGTCTCCAGGCGGATGATGGAGTTGAAGGGGTCACCCGTGGGCTCCAGGCCCACCCGGCCGGAGAACAGGTACTTCTCCCCCCGATCCTGCAGGGCAAGGGCCAGGGCCACCACCTTGGCGATGCTCTGGACGGTGAAGGGCACCCGGGCATCCCCGGCGCTGAGCCGCCGGCCGTCCACGGTCTGGACGGACACGCCCAAAAGATCCCGGTCCACATGCTTGAGGTACGGGATGTACTGGGCGGTGCGGCCCTTTTCCGTGAAGGCGCGCCCGTATGCGAGGGCGTCCTCCAGCATGGTCTGGGTGATCTCAGGCATTGTAATACTTGTCGAATTCGGCAGGGTGGGGGATCTTGGCGAGCTCCACGCACTCCTTGCGCTTCTCGGCGATGAAGTTCTTCAGCAGCCGCTCCGGGAACACGCCGCCGCGGGTCAGGTACTCATGATCCGCCTCCAGGGCGTCCAGCGCCTGATCGAGGGACGTGGGCAGGTGATGGAGCTTGGCCTTCTCCTCCTCTGAGAGGCTGTAAAGGTTCATATCGTAGGGGCCCCAGCCGTTCTCGTGGGGGTCGATTTTATTCTGGATGCCGTCGAGGCCCGCCATGAGCAGGGCCGCATAGCAGAAATAGGGGTTGCAAGTGGCGTCCGGGTTCCGGATCTCGAACCGGCGGAGTTTTGGCGACTTAGCATAGGCTGGGATGCGGATGACCGCACTCCGGTTGGAGGTGGCGTAGCCCACGGTCACGGGCGCCTCAAAACCGGGCACCAACCGCTTAAAGGAGTTGGTGCTGGGGTTGGTGATGGCGCAGAGGGACGCGATGTGCTTGAGCAGGCCGCCCATGAACCAGTGGGCCTCGCGGCTCAGATGGGCGTAGCCCTCGTCGTCGGAGAAGACCGGCTCCCCGTCCTTGAGGAGCAGCATGTGCACGTGCATGCCGCTGCCGGCCTCGCCGTAGACGGGCTTGGGCATGAAGGTGGCGGTCTTGCCGTACTTCATGGCGGTGTTGCGGACGATGTACTTC
>CACWJZ010000013.1 GCA_902761365.1 uncultured Eubacteriales bacterium
GCCCAAGAGCGTCACGGTGAAGAGCGGCAAAAAGGCCAAATTCTCTGTGAAGGCCAGCGGCAAGAACCTGAAGTATCAGTGGTACGAGCGCGCCAATGCTGACGCATGGACCGCGGTCAACGGCGGGACCAAGAACAGCCTGTCCGTGGAGACCTCCAAGACGAAGAACGGCTGTCAATACTACTGCAAGGTCACCAACCCCGACGGCACGGTGAATTCCGCCGTCGCCACCCTGACGGTGACGCCGGAAGCGCCGGTGATCAAGACCCAGCCCAAGGACGTCAAGGTGAAGGCGGGGGCCAAGGCCAAGTTCAAGGTGAAGGCATCGCCCAAGAACGTGACCTACCAGTGGTACTATCGCACCTCTGCGGACGGCGAGTGGATCAAGCTGGACGGCGCCACCAAGGCGGAGTACTCCTTCGTGGCTTTGGCAGAGATGTTCGGCTGGCAGTTCCGCTGCCTGGCCAAGAACGCCGACGGCGAAGCCTGGTCCAAGGCCGCCACCCTACTGCAGAAATGATCTAAACAACAGAAAGCTCCCCCGGTTTTACTTTGCCGGGGGAGCTTTTCCGTATAGATATCTTCTATTCCTTCGCCTTCGGCAGGGCGAAGTTCACGCCGCCCGGCACGATCTCCACGGTGAATCGCTTGCGCTCGATGACCTCCCCGTCCAACGACACGGGCAGCAGCCCCCTGGCGCTCTCCACAGTCAGCTTCTTTGCCCGGGTATAGAGAAGGATGTCCTTCATGCGCGGATCCTCCAGATGGGTCCCCGCCGTGTAGCTGCCGATGAGCTTCACAAAGGAGAAGCGGGAGATGGGCTTCACCAGGCACACCTCGATGAGGCCGTCGTCCACCTGGGCTCGCGGCGCACACTTGAAGGAGCCGCCCACATATTGGGCGTTGGCGAAGGTGCAGAGAAGGATGTCACCCTCGAAAAAGGGCTCCCCGTCCACGGTGATGCTGCAGCCGGTCTTCATGGACTTCATCAGCGCGTCCACGATCCCCACATAATAGGCCCGCTTGCCGCCCATGAGGGGCTTGCGCTTCACGGCGTTCATGGTCTTCAGCACGCTGGTGTCGAAGCCGAAGCTGAACACGTTGATGCACCAGCGGTCATCCACCTTCAGTATGTCGATGGGTGCGGGCTCCGCCGCCAGCAGGGCGTCCATATCCCAAAAGCGCTCCCGCCCGCCGAACACCTTCACAAAATCGTTGCCGCTGCCACAGGGGTAGACGGTGAAGCAGGCGTTCTTGTGATCGGCCACGCCGGAGGCCACCTCGTTGATAGTCCCATCACCGCCGCAGGCCACGAAGCATAGCCGCTCGCCCGGCGATGCCGCAAGCCGCTCCTCGATATAGGCTGTGGCGTCCCGGGGCCCCCGGGTCACGTACAGCTCACAGCCCTCATGCTGGGCCACGGCGGCTTCCAGCAGGGCTTTGGCTTCGCCCTGTCCGGCGGCGGGATTATAGAGGAAGATGTGTTTCATGGGTTTGCCTTCTTTCAAATAAACATTATGGCAGCACGGAAAAGCTGAGAGCCACCAGCATCATGCCCAGGAAGTAGCACGCCGTGTTGGTGCGCAGGGTGCGCTTTCGCTTGCTTTTGTACTTATTTACAACCAAGAAATAATCGCTGACCATAAATAACGCCAGCCCTATGCCTAACAGCAGGTTGTGTGCGCTGGGGAGGAGGATGGCGGAAAGGAGCCCCATCAGCCCATGGAGGGTGACGGTGAGCAGATAGAACAGCGCCAGCCATGTTTTGTCGCCCAAATCGATCCAGCGGGTCCTGACCACCCAGAGGAACAGGCCGAAGAACAGCAGCAGCCCCACCCCCAGCCAGGGGAGCACTTTAGGCAGCATGCCGCCCTGCTGAAGCGTACAGAGGGTATAGCCGATGAAACACAGGTTGGCCACCGCGAAGGCCGCACCGCTGGCACCGAAGCTGAACAGCAGCAGGGCGTCACCCATGCAAGTGTAGAACAGGCCCACCAGCGCCAGGAACGTCCAGCCATGGGCGTAGCCGTTGGCCCAAAACCAGAACTGGCCGAAGAACAGGAACAGGGAGGACAGGAGGATCTTGTTCACCGCCCGCCGCCGAAAGCTGTCCCCAGTCTCTACAAACAGGTACAGCCCCAGCAGCGCGAGATACGCGATCACGAACACCGTCCTCATGTTGGGCCTCCTTCCAGATTTATTTCAGTATACCATGTTGGAAAGGGAAAGAAAAGTGGTATACTGTAGAAACAGGAGGGGAAAAGCATGCAGCGGGTATTGGATATAGATCTGGATTTCTTCTTGGCGGACTGCTGTCCGTTGGCGGAGATAGGGCAACGGCCCGCGCTGCAGGGCCATGAACCCTGGGAGCCGGATTCGGTGCGCCTGTTTTTGGAGAAGGACTGTCTTCTGTCCCGGGACCGTCCGATCCCCGGCCGGGTGTTCACGACCCATGATGGGGCGCTGAGCTATTGGAAGGAACTGATGGACGCCGGGCAGCTGAAGGCCCCCTTTCACGTTACCCACGTGGACGCCCACAGCGACCTGGGCATCGGCTATCCAGGTCCCGGGTACGTGCTCTACAACGTTCTTTCCCTGCCGCCCGCGCGCCGGCTGGAGCTGGACCGTTTCTACCGGGAGAGGAAGCTGGACGAAGCCAACTACCTCCTGTTCGCTTTGGCTGCCCGGATCGTGGGCGCCCTGGAGAACGTGCGCCGGCCCTTCTCCCGACCCGATGTCCCCCAGCAGCTCCTTGCGCCGGACAGGGTCCATATCCGCCTGCCCCAGTCCTTTCCGGACCTGTTCGAACGGATCAACGGGCCGGAGCCCCTGATCCCCTATGCAGAATATAAAGAGGACGGCTGCTTTCACGCCGCCATCCCCTATGACTTTGTGTCCCTGGCCATCTCGCCCCGCTACGCGCCGCGGGAGGCGGATGAGCTCATCTCCGTGTTTGAACCGTATATGCGGCGTTAGCCACGCAGCGTGGCCTGATAGAACCCGGCGTACAGCCCGTTCTTCGCCAACAGCTCCTCGTGGGTGCCCCGCTCCTGAATGCCGTGCTCGTCGATGACCACGATCTCGTCCGCGTTCTGCACGGTGGAGAGCCGATGAGCGATGACCAGGGTGGTCCGGCCTATGCTCAACTCCTCGAAGGAGTGCTGGATGTCCGCCTCCGTCAGGGTGTCCAGGGCGGAGGTGGCTTCGTCCAGGATCAGCACCGGCGGATTCTTCAAGAACAGCCGGGCAATGGACACCCGCTGCTTCTGGCCGCCGGAGAGGAGCATGCCCCGCTCGCCCACGTTGGTTGCATAGCCGTCGGGGAAGGTCATGATCTCCTCGTGGATATGGGCCCGCTTCGCCGCTTCCACCACCTCTGCGTCGGTGGCGTCGAGACGCCCATAGCGGATGTTCTCCAGGATGCTGTCCGCAAAGAGGAATACATCCTGCTGCACGATGCCCACGTTCTCCCGCAGGGAGCTCATGGTCACGTCCCGGATGTCGTGGCCGTCGATGGTGATGCTGCCCTCCCGAATGTCGTAGAACCGCAGAAGCAGGTGGCAGAGGGTGGTCTTGCCGCCGCCGGAGGGCCCCACCAGGGCCAGGGTCCGTCCAGCCGGAATGGACAGGTTCACGTCCTGCAGCACCTGCTGCCCCTCGTTGTAGGCGAAGGAAACGTGGGAGAAGGCGATGTCGCCCTTCACGTTCTGCAGGTCGATGGCGTCAGGCTTGTCCTCGATGGAGGGCTTGGTGTCCATGATCTCCAAAAAGCGGGTGAAGCCAGCCATGCCGATCATGTACTGCTCCGCAAAGGAGGCCAGCCGCTTGATGGGGGAGGTGAAGGTGGAGATGTACAGGGTGAAGGTGATGAGGGTCACCGTGTCCAGCTGCTTCTTATAGATAAGGTAGCCGCCGCTTGCCAGGACGGCCACGTTGAACATGGCCAGGAAAAACTCCGTGCCGCTGTTGAAGGTGGCCATGATCTTATAGAAATCCTTCTTGGCGGACAGGAAGTTCTTGTTTCCCTTTTCAAACTTTTTGATCTCATATTTCTCGTTGGCGAAGGCTTTGGCGGTCCGGGCACCGGAGATGGAACTCTCTATGTCCGCGTTGATCTCGGCCATGCGCTCCTTCACCACCCGGCTGGTCCGCCGCATCTTGAGCCGGGTGTGCATCACAAAGTAGATGATGACCGGCAGCAGGACCAGCAGGCAGAAGGCCAATCGCCATTCGATGGTGAACATGGCGATGAAGGCGCCCAGGATGGTCATGGTGGAGATCAGCACGTCCTCGGGGCCGTGGTGCGCCAGCTCCGTCACCTCGAACAGGTCGTTGGTCACCCGGGAGAGGAGCTTGCCCGTGCGGATGCCGTCATAGAAGGAGAATGGCAGGGTCTGGATGTGGGTGAAGATGTCCCGCCGCATATCCGCCTCAATGAAGGTGCCCAGCCGGTGGCCCCAGTAGCCGATGACGTATTGGAGAACGGCACGGATAAGATATGCACAGACGAGGCAGACGATGAGCAGTACGAAGATACGCACCAGGGCGCTGTCCATGGCCATGGCCGGCAGCAGGGTGCGCAGGATGTACTGGGTCACCAGCGGGAACGCCACGTCCACCGCGGCCACCACCAGCGCACAGGATAAATCCAAGATGAAAAGGCCCAGATGGGGTTTGTAATACGCTAAAAATCGACGCAGTTTTTCCATAGGAATAAGTATATCGGATAGGGCCGCGTTTGTCCATGTATATTTTATACTGATCCACGCCTGAAGCATATACAGTCGGCGAGCAGATTCTTCGTTGGTTCCATGAAGCGGATCGCAGGCTGACTGGAAACCGTCAGTCAAGATCCGCTGAAGCCAAACCGGCGGAGAAGACGCCGCCCAATGTGTATGGTTTAGGCGTCGACCAGTATTAATAAACGCACATATCCAAAGCCAGCATCAGCAGATATACCGTTTGACTGAGCAACAGCACCGCATCCAAGGCGACCTCGCGCAGCGGCGTGTTTGCCGTGCGATACAGGACCGGCGCCAGGGGGAACAGCATCGCCAGATACCTTGGCCCGCTGAGCAGCCAGGTTGCGCCCACCGACAGGGCGAAGTACGTCAGCGCCCACAATAGATAGCTGATCCGCATCCGCTTCCGATCTGCGCACAGCAGCCCGAGAGCTCCGAAGCAGCAGATCAGGTTGGGAAGGCTCAGGGACAGCAGCGCTTCCATATCACCCACCTGATAATAATACAGGGCGTAGTCCGTTTGATAGGCGGCCGTATTGAAGAACCACCCCAGCTGCTGGGTCCAGTTCTCCCGCTGATAGGTGAGAAAGGTGAAGGGACTGCCGCTGACCTGCCAGTTGATGATAAGATAGGCCAAGGTGCCGCAGCAGCTTAGCAGCAGGCAGCCCGCGTACTTGGGCAGCAGGCGGAGCGCCGCGCGGACATCCCTTCGCTGTGCATCCCGGAAGGCAAATAGCATTTCCACGAATACCAGACCCAGCAGCAGGATGCCTAAGGAGCGGGTGAAAGCGGACAGGGCCGTGAGCAGGCCAGCCAGAAGGAACCGCTGCCTGCGGGCGGCGTACACGGCCAGCATGGTCAGCAGCAGGAACAGGCTTTCGCTCATGGGGGTGCGCAAAAAGGCGGCGCCAGGCAGCAGGAACAGGAGCCGAGCGCAGGCCATGGCATGGCGGCGGTCGCCCTCCAGCCGAAAAAGCTCGTAGGCGGCGGGCAGGCAGGCCAGGGAGAAAAGCTGAGCGGTGATGAAAGCGCCAAGGAAGTAGTCCCCATTCCAGGTCAGAGCCCGCGTCGCCAGGGAGTAGAGTGGCAGGAACACCAGCCGGAACCGTTCGTCCCCGGCCTGCACGTACCAGTCCTTGGCGATACCCATGTAGTGGGCTACGTCGCTGCGATAATAGAGCTCCCGAAAGCTGGACCAAAAGGAAAGATCCGCTCCGGACAGCAGGTACACGGCCACGAACTCGAAGAGGCTGACAGCCACCCCGAACCCCAGCAGCAGGCTCCAGGCGGCGAGCCGCTCCCGCCGGGTGTCGGGCGCTGTCAAAGAGAGCGGCTTCGGAGCGACGAGGCGCTTTGTCAGGCGGGATAGGGCGGCGATCAGGGTCAGGGTGAACAAGAAAAGGCTGATCCACGCAGAAATGGTCCCCAGGGAAAAGGGGCTTTCCTGCTTCGAGAGCCATAGGTAAAATACGATAGCAGCTGATATGGGCATACCTATTTGGATGGCGCGAACGACTTTGTTCATACATATAGTATACCACCATCGTCTCCGGATGAAAAGAGCCCGCATACCCCGCCAGGAATCGCATACAGTGAACTATAGCAATATGGCGGAGGAACGGTATGAGAGATATTTATCGAGATATGGCGGAACGGACCGGTGGCGACATCTATATCGCCGTGGCCGGCCCCGTGCGCACGGGCAAATCCACCTTTATCAAGCGCTTTTCGGAACTGCTGCTGCTCCCCAACATGGAGAACGATTTTGAAAAGGAGCGGCTGGTCGATGAGCTTCCCCAAAGCGGCGCCGGTCGCAGCATCATGACCACCCAGCCCCGGTTCGTCCCGGCGGAGGCGGTGAACGTGTCCTTTGAGGAGGGCGTGTCCTGCCGGTGCAAGCTCATCGACTGCGTGGGCTACATGGTCCCCGGCGCGGTGGGGGACAGGGAAGGGGAGGGGCCGCGAATGGTCACCACCCCCTGGTTCGATCACGACATCCCCTTCTCCCAGGCGGCGGAGGTGGGCACCACCCGGGTCATCCAGGAGCATGCCACCATATCCATCGTTATGACCACGGACGGCTCCATCACGGACCTGCCCCGAGACAGCTACGAGGAGGCGGAGCGCCAAGCCATCGAAGCGGCCAGGGCGGCCAACAAACCCTTTGTGGTGGTGGTCAACAGCACTGGCCCTGAGGGAGAGCCTGCCCAAGCTCTGGCGAGGGACATAAGCAGCCGGTATGGGGTGACCGCCGTGCCCCTGGACGTGAAGAACATGTCCGGAGCGGAGGTCCGGGAGCTGATCACACAGATCCTGTACGCCTTCCCCGTAAAGCTGGTGGAGATCAGCGTGCCGGGGTTCCTGCGGGCCCTGTCGGGGGAAAGCCCCCTCATGGAGGGCGTCCTCTCCCTGCTCAGGGAGCTGTCGCCCCAGGTGCAAACGGTTGGTGACTGCGGCAAGCTGGTGGAGGGCATGCAGTCCCTGGAGCACTTCAAAAAGGCGGAGTGGGAGGGCGCCGATCTGGGCACTGGCACGGTGACGCTGGCCCTGACGCCGGAGGAAAGCATGTTCTATACCCTGCTCAGCGAGGAGACCGGGGTGGAGATTGCGGACGATTTCGCTCTCTTCTCCGCCATTCGGGAGTTCGCCGCCGCCAAGCATGCCTATGATCGGCTCTCCAACGCCCTGGAGGAGGCGGAGCAGACCGGGTACGGCG
The DNA here is from genome assembly GCA_902761365.1 of uncultured Eubacteriales bacterium. Taxonomy (GTDB): domain Bacteria; phylum Bacillota; class Clostridia; order Christensenellales; family CAG-138; genus RUG472. The sequence goes on from CACWJZ010000013.1 coordinate 7,459, forward strand.
TGGTCACGCCCTCCATGGAGGAGATGGAGCTCATGGAGCCGGAGATGTTCCGCCAGGGCGGCCGCTGCGGTGTGCGGCTCAGGGCCCGGGCCAAGGGGTTGCACATCGTGAAGGTGGACATCGACACAGAGGTCAGCCCCCTGATCGGCTCGGAGGAGCAGGCGAAGAACCTGATGGAGCATCTGAACGCCGCCCGGCAGGAGGACGTGAACGCCCTCTGGCAGACCTCCTTCTTCGGGAAGACGCTGCAGGATATGGTGACTGAGAACATGCAGGGAAAGTTGGGCGGCATGCCCGTGAACGTGCAGCAGAAGATGCAGGGCACCATCGAGCGCATGGTCAACGAGGATTGCAACGGGCTCATTTGTATTCTGCTTTGAAATCTGGACACCCTAACTACCGGCTCCACGGGGCCGGTAGCATTCTTTTTGGAGGAGGACACATGAACACCCGCACCGATATGGCTCACGAGGCCCTGCAGCGCTGCCCTACCCTGTCCGGGGTGGCGGAGGAAAACGAGTCGAAGGGCCGCATGCGCATCTCACGCATCCGGGTCCGGACCCAGGCGGCGGAGCGCAAGCTGGACAAGCCCCGGGGCAGCTACATCACCTTGACGCTGCCGGATGGAGGCCTTTCCAGCAAGGAGGTCCGGCAGGAGGCAGGCCGGTGCCTCGCCTTTGAGCTGTCGCTTCTCATGGGGGAGGTGAAGAGCGTGCTGGTGGTGGGCCTGGGCAACCGGCACGTGACCCCGGACGCTCTGGGGCCTCAGACCATTGAAAGCCTCTTCGTCACCCGCCATGTGCAGAACCATTTCCCGGAACTGCTGCCCCCGGGCACCCGCACGGTGGCCGCCTTTGCCGCCGGGGTCATGGGCATGACCGGCGTGGAGACGGCGGAGGCTGTGGCGGGCATCGTCTCCGTGCTGCAGCCGGACCTCATCGTGGCGGTGGACGCCCTGGCGTCCTCGGAAAGCGACCACGTGGGGACCATGGTCCAGCTCAACGACACGGGCATTTCCCCCGGAGCGGGGGTGGGCAACTTCCGCATGGGGCTTAGCAAGAGCACCCTGGGCATCCCGGTCATTGCCGTGGGCATCCCTCTGGTGCTGACGGCGGAGGCGATCCTCTATTCCGGGCTTCTGCGCATGAACGCCCAGGAACTGTTTTTGAAAGCGAAGCGGCGGCTGGGCGGCGACTTCCTCTCCATGTGCGTCACGCCCAAGGACATCGACGCCATGGTGAAGGATGGGGCCGCCATCCTGTCCTATGGGCTCAACCTTGCGCTTTTCGGGGAGAATTATGGGACGCTGGAGGGGCTCATGCGATAATCCGATCCCCCTATGCATAGGGTGATCGTGAGGAGGTGTATGAACCATGACACACCGAAGATCCACCATAGCCCCGGCCCGTTCGGATAGTTTCATTCAACTGATATTCTTTTTACTGCTGTTTTTGACCGTCCTGCGGGTCATCGACCTGCTGCCGGCAGCGAATGCCGACGCGAAGCCTGCCTTTTCCCGCGGGACGCCGCTGCCTGCACCTGCATCGGATAATACGGAGGAACCTGTGGCGGAGCCAGTGTGGACGGAAGCCCCACTCTCCATCTCACAGATAGAGACGGCCCATCTCTCCCATGGTCTCGATCTTCGGGGGAAGGCCCCTAAGATACTCATCTACCATACTCACACCACCGAAGCCTATACGGCCACAGCGTCCTCCCCCTATATGCAGACCTCCTCCTACCGCACGGCGGACGCCGGCAAGAGCGTGCTGGCCGTGGGGGAGGCCCTGGCGGAACGGCTGCGGACCCAATATGGGTTTGCCGTCCTGCACGATACCACGGATCATGAGCCGCCCAGCCTGAAGACCGCCTATGACCGCAGTGAAAGGACCATGCGTAAGTATCTGGAACAATATCCCTCCCTTGTCCTGTTCATCGACGTGCATCGGGACGCCAGCTCGGATGTCAAAGATTACGTGGTCGTGGACGGCAGCCCCACGGCCCGGCTCATGTGCGTGGTGGGGCAGGGGACGAAATATAAGGACAAGCCGGATTTTGACAGAAACTATGCTTTGGCCGCCAAACTCACGGAGAACCTGCGGCACATCGAAAAACGCCTCGCCCGGGACGTGCGGGTGAAGACGGGCCGATACAACCAGCATGTGGGGCAGTTGAGCCTCCTGATCGAGGTGGGCCACAACGCCAACACCCTGGAGCAGGCCCTCCATGCCATCCCGTTCCTGGCGGAGAGCCTGGCCTTGACCCTGACTGAGGTGGATCTCCACGAACCGGCCGGCGAGAACCCATCCGATCTTTGCCGCCTTTGGATTCCTGCCGGGGCGGGAATTGACAAAGAATAGGGAAAACGGTACAATCATATCTAGGAACATATAAAGGGAGGGAAGGCCCATGAGTACCATTTTCAAAGGTTCAGGCGTCGCCCTGGTCACCCCGTTCACCAACGGGGAGGTGGATTACACCGCCCTGACCCGGCTCATCGAGCTGCAGATCATCAGCGGCACGGATGCCATCATCGTCTGCGGCACCACCGGCGAGGCAGCCACCCTGTCCATGGAGGAGCGGGTGGAGGTGATTCGGTTCGTGGTGGATCGGGTCAACCGGCGCTTACCGGTCATCGCAGGCACCGGCGGCAACAACACCGCTGCGGTCATCGACTTCTCCCGGACGGCGGAAGCCCTGGGTGTGGACGGGCTTCTCATCGTGACCCCTTACTATAATAAAACCACCCAGAAGGGCCTCGTGGCCCATTACGGGGCCATTTGCGAGCAGGTCCATATCCCGATTATCGTGTACAACGTGCCCTCCCGCACAGGGCTCAACGTCTTGCCCGCCACCATGAAGGAGATCATGGATATTTGTGAAAACGTGGTGGGCATCAAAGAAGCAAGCGGTAACATCGAGCAGATCGTGAATCTGGCTGCTCTGTGTCCTGGACTGGACATCTACTCCGGCAACGACGACCATATCCTGCCTGTCCTTTCCGTGGGCGGGAAGGGGGTCATCTCCACCATCGCCAACGTGGTGCCCTCCGAGGTCCACAACCTTTGCATGGCCTTCTTTGCCGGAAAGCTAGACATCGCCCGCAAGCTCCAGTTCAGCCTCATCCCCATCTGGCGGGCGGCCTTTTGTGAGACCAATCCCATCCCCATTAAGACCATGATGGGAATGATGAACCTGTGCTCGCCTGAGCTCAGGCTCCCACTCGTTCCACCCACCCCAGAGGACGAGGACAAAATGCGCAAGGCGCTGAAGGACTTCGGCCTGATTTCATAAGGGAGGAGTTATGAAAAAGCGTGTTTTGATCAATGGGGCCCTGGGACACATGGGCCAAGCTGTCCTGGCTGCTATCAATGCGGGCGGCGACCTGGTCCCAGCCGTGGGTATCGACCTTCAGAAGGGAGCCTTTCCCGGCACCCTGTTTTCCTCCGCGGTAGAGGTGGACGTACCCTTCGATGTAGCCATAGATTTTTCCCGACCGCAGGCCACCATGGCAGTCCTGGAGCTGTGCCTCAGGGAGAGGAAGCCCCTCGTCACAGGGACCACGGGCCTGGGGGAGGCAGAGATGGCTCGCCTGAAGGAAGCTTCCAAAACCATACCCGTGTTCTATTCCCGGAACATGTCATTGGGCGTCAACCTGCAGCTCGCGTTGGTGCAGGCGGCGACCCGGGTGCTGGGGGATGCCTTCGATCCGGAGATCGTGGAGACCCATCATAACCTGAAGGTGGACGCCCCCAGCGGCACCGCGCTCATGCTGGCGGAGGCCATTGAGACGGCGCGCAGCGGGGGAAGCGAGCTGGTGTTTGGACGCCATGAAACGAACAAACGGCGGGACAAGACGGAGATCGGCATCCATTCCCTGCGGGGCGGCAACAAGGCGGGGGAGCACACCGTATACTTTTTAGGCACTGATGAAGAGATCATCATCACACATCGAGCAGGCAGTAAACGGGTCTTTGCTGAAGGAGCAGTGAAAGCCGCAGCCTTCATTTTATGTCAAATTCCGGGGTTTTATACCATGAAGGATGTCATCCACATATAGGATAAGTATGCAATGGGATTATGCAGCCTTTTTCTGCCAAATATGGCGAAAAAAGGCTGTTTTTGCGTGCATGTTCATAAAAAGTTCACATTTATAATGCTGTATTTTCTATAGTAATCATGGTATAGTGATAATGCATTATCCAGAAAATTTGGACCAATATGTAGAAACACAATATGTTGTGTCTGGAAAGGGGAGAACACACAATGAAAAAAATCGTCTCATTATTGTTGACGGCGATCATGCTCTTCTGCCTGCTGCCGATGGTGATGCCAGAGGATGCGATCGCGGCAACGGAGCTGGTGGCTTCGGGCGGTTCGTATTATTACGACGGCCACGAGCATACGGTCGCAGCTGAGGTGAAGGACGGAACGGGGTATACCATTCAGTACTCCTATTACTCTGTCTATGAGAAGGCGACATGGACTACGGATGTTCCGAAACTGGTCGAGCCGGGCAGCCTGGTCGTCTATGTTCGTGCTGTAAAGGGCACGGATATCCTGACCCACGACCCGATCCTTCTGGAGGTGGTTGGAAACGCGCCCGCGGGCAGTACGGTCAAGATCATTGCGAACGGTTCCATCACTAAAGCGCCGGTGTACAAAAGCTCAGACACCAACAGTGAAAAGGTCGGCGAATTCATTGCAGGCGACAACTGCACCCTGGTGAGTCAGCAGGATAAATGGTTCGAACTCACGGATGGGACCACCACCGGCTTCGTTCACTTCGAATATGTGAAAATCACTTCACGGCCCAATGGCGGTGGTGGCGGCGGTACGCCGGATCTCACCAAGGTGGAGATCACAGCCTATGGCGGTACGTATCTGTACGATGGGAATGTGCATCGGGTCCAGGCCTCCCTGATCCATGGGGATGGGTTCACCCTCGAGTTTTCCGTGGATAACGGCAAAACCTGGACGACCACTGCGCCAGGGCTCACGCAGCCTGGCAAGCTGACTGTCAAGATACATGCCACCAGCTCTGTTGGTATCAAGGAGCACCCCGATGTTGTCCTGCAGGTCCTCGCTTCCCTGCCCAGTGGTACGGATGTCAAGATCAAGGCGCACGGTTCTACGACGAAAGCACCTCTGCGTCAGGGCCCTTCTGAATCCAGTCGTAGATTGGACAAGATAGATGCCGGCACCGTGGTCACCTTCCTTGCCAGTGAGGGCGAATGGATCAAGATCAATCATGGTGGATTGGAAGGCTATGTGTTCCATTGGTTCGTGGATCTCGAAGATCTCGAGATCAAGCCGATGATCACCTCCCAGCCGGAAAACACCTGGGTCATGGAGAACCAGAATGCGATCTTTACGATCATCGCACAGGGCCAGGGCGACATATCGTACCAGTGGCAGTGGTATAACGGTTCTGCCTGGCAGAATGTCGCGAGCGGCGGCACTTCGCCCTCCTATATCTTTAAAGCCACCTCTGCAGACAACGGCAAAAAGCTGCGCTGCGTTGTCACTGACTCCAACGGGAAGGTGACGTCCGATGTGGCGACGCTGACCGTCGTCACCACGGCGCCCATTATCGAACAGCAGCCGGAGAACGGCGGCTCTGTGGACGGCAAGAATGTGCGGTTTACCGTCTATGCCATCGGTGCGGAGAGCTACCAGTGGTATTGCCAGAAGCCGAACACCACCGATTGGAATCCTGTCGAGGCGGAAAGCGCCCATACGGCGTCCCTTACGGTCAAGCTGTCGACCCAGAGCAATGGGAGCAAGTATAAGTGCAAGCTGACGAACTCCATCGGTAGCGTAGAGACCAATGAAGTCACGCTTATGATCGTCAAGAAACCTCCAAAGATCGTCGTGCAGCCTGTCAAGAAGACGGCGAATGAAGGCGGTTCTGTGACCTTCACCATCACTGCTACCGGCGATGCGGTCACCTATCAGTGGTGGCGCAAGCTGAAGGGCAAGTCTTGGGAGGTTTGCACCGGTCCCACCGCGAAGACGGCCTCATACACGGAGTCGTCCCTCACTTACGATCGCAACGGTGCTCAGTATCGCTGCGTAGTGCAGAATGCAAAGAAGAAGGTCACCTCTAAGAGCGTCAAACTCACGTTGAAGGGCCTGGCGGCAACGATCACGGTGCAGCCTTCTAATTGGAGCGGCGCTGATAAGACTATGGCGGTCTTCAAAGTGACTGCCACCGGAACGGGAACGTTGAAGTATCAGTGGTATTATCTGAAGCCCGGTTCCACCAAGTGGAAGAAATGCTCCGGCGCCAAGGAGGATACATATTCCTTTGTGGCTACCAAGAAGAAGAACGGCTACAAGTATCGTTGCGTCGTCACCAACAACGGTACGCCCGTCACATCCAGTGAAGCGCTGTTGACCGTATATTGATACACATCCATGAACCTAAGGAGCTGTTGCAGGCGAGCTGCAACGGCTCCTTTTCCATTTATCTGGGGCGAGGAACAGGTTTGCCCCTTTTTTCTCTGAACGGAGTGTGATATACTAAATAAAATAATTCGGGGGAGGTCCACGATGTCGATTCCCTTTGCGCACCTGCATGTGCATACCCAATATTCCCTGCTGGACGGGGCATCCCGCATCTCGGCCCTGGTAGCGCGGGCCAAAGCCCTCGGCCAGACCGCCATGGCCATCACGGATCACGGAGTTATGTACGGCGTCATCGACTTCTATCGGGAGTGCAAGAAGCAGGGGATCAAGCCCATCATCGGCATCGAGACCTATGTGGCCTCCCGTGGCTACACCGTCAAGGACGGGAAGCTGGACCGAGACTACGGCCATCTCATCCTTCTCGCCAAGGATGAGACCGGCTATCAGAATCTCATGCGCCTCTCCTCCGAAGCCTTTATTCACGGATTCTACTATAAGCCGCGCATAGACTACGACCTGCTTTCCCAAAATTGCCAGGGCCTCATCTGCATGTCCGCCTGCATCGGCGGCGATATTCCTCAGCACTTCCTACATGATCGGGATGAGGAAGCGTATGCCCTGGCCAGGCGCCTCAAGGATATGTTCGGCGAGGATTTCTATATCGAGCTCCAGAACCACGGCATCCGCGAACAGAAGATGGTGCTGCCCAAGCTGAAGAAGCTGGCCTATGACCTGGGCATCAAGACCGTGGCCACCAACGACATCCACTATACGGACAAGGAGGACGCGGAGGCTCAGGACGTGCTGCTGTGCATTCAGACCCAGCGATTCGTGGACGAGCAGGATCGGATGCGCATGGGGGCGGAGGAGTTTTACTGCAAATCTGCCGAAGAAATGCTTCAGTTTCTTCCCGGTGAGGAGCAGTCCCTCCGGAACACCATGGAGATCGTGGACAAATGCAACGTGGAGATCGAGTTCGGCAAGCGTCGGCTGCCCAAGTTCACGGCGCCGGACGGCATGGATAATCGGACCTACCTGCGCCAGCTTTGCGAGGAGGGCATGGCCAAAAAGATGCCGGATGCCGGCAAGGAGGTCTGGGACCGGCTGAATTACGAGTTGTCTGTGGTCGAAAATATGGGCTTTGTGGACTACTACCTCATCGTCTGGGATTTCATCCACTTTGCCAAGTCCCACAACATCATGGTGGGCCCTGGCCGAGGCAGCGGTGCCGCCAGCCTCGCCGCCTACTGCATGGGGATCACGGACCTGGACCCCTTGAAATATGCCCTGCTCTTTGAGCGGTTTTTGAACCCTGAGCGGGTGTCCATGCCCGATTTCGATATCGATTTCTGCTACGAACGGCGGCAGGAGGTCATCGACTATGTGGGGGCAAAGTACGGCGAAGGCCACGTGTCCCAGATCATCACCTTTGGCACCATGGCCGCCAAGGCCGTCATTCGGGACGTGTGCCGGGTGCTGCGGGTGCCCTATGCGGAGGCGGATAAGCTGGCGAAGCTGGTGCCGAACCTGCTCAAGATCACCCTGAAGGACGCCATGCAGATGCAGCCGGAGCTAAAGACGCTCTACGACTCCGATCCCACCACGAAGAAGGTGCTGGATCTGTCCATGAAGCTGGAGGGGTTGCCGCGCCACAGCTCCACCCACGCAGCCGGCGTGGTCATCTCCGGCGTGCCCCTTGAGACGGTGGTGCCCCTGCAGAGCAACGACGGGGTGCTGGTCACCCAGTTCCCTATGACAACCTTGGAGGAGCTGGGCCTCTTGAAGATGGACTTTTTGGGCCTTCGGACATTGACCATCATTCGGGATGCCCTCGCCTTCATTCGGGAGCAGGGGAAGGAAGCCCCGGACTTCTCAACCAACGATTTCTCCGACAAAGAGGTATACGACATGATCTCCCGGGGGGACACGGACGGGGTGTTCCAGTTGGAATCTGCGGGCATGCGCCAGTTCCTCATGCAGCTCAAGCCTGACTGCTTCGAAGACATCATCGCAGGCATCGCCCTCTACCGCCCAGGCCCCATGGAGAGCATTCCCCGCTATATCCGGGGCAAGCATGATCCCAGCTCCGTCCACTATGAGGATGAGCGGTTGGAACCCATCCTGTCCACCACCTACGGCTGTATGGTCTATCAGGAGCAGGTCATGGAGATCGTGCGCACCTTGGGCGGCTACTCCCTGGGCCGCGCGGACATCGTGCGCCGCGCCATGAGCAAAAAGAAGCACGACGTCATGGCCCGGGAGCGGGAGTACTTCGTCCACGGTACCGAAGGCGTGGAGGGCGCCGTGAAGCGCGGCGTCAAGGAGCAGGTGGCGGACCACATCTTCGACGAGATGATGGACTTCGCTTCCTACGCCTTCAACAAAGCCCACGCCGCCTGCTACGCCGTCACTACCTATCGGACGGCTTATCTCAAGCATTACTTCCCCGTGGAGTTCCTAGCCGCTATGATCAACGGCTATATGTACAACTCCGACTCCGTGGCCCAGTACGTGTACTCCGCCCGCCGCAGCAACATCAGGGTGCTGGGCCCTGACGTGAACCGGTCCCGTCCCAAGTTCTCCGTGGAGAACGGCTGCATCCGCTTCGGCCTGGCCGCCGTGAAGAACGTGGGCGAGGCGGTCATGGAGGAGCTGGTGCAGGAGCGAGAGCAGCACGGCCCCTTTAAGGACTTTTGGGACTTCTGCGACAGGGCTCCCGGCCTCAACAAGCGCATGGTGGAGAACATGATCTACGCCGGCTGCTTCGACTCCATGGGCTATACCAGGACCCAGCTGCTGAAGGTGTACGACCAGGCCATGGACCTGGCCGCCAAGACAAAGAAGAACCGGGACGCGGGACAGATGTCCCTGTTCGATTTCGACGACGGGGAGGCTGCCATCTCCAGTCATCCGCCCATCCTGCCGGCGGCAGAGATGCCCCACAAGCTCCTGCTGCAGAAGGAGCGGGAGGCCACGGGCCTGTACCTCTCCGGCCATCCCCTGGACGACTATATGAACGTGCTCTCCACCCTGACCGTCAGCGTGATGGACCTGGTGGAGGCGGATGGCACAACTTTGGAGGACAACGCCTACGTCACGGTGGGCGGCCTGCTCACCGCCTGCAAGACCCGCCCCACCAAGAGCAACAACGGCATGATGGGCTACGCCAACCTGGAGGGCGTCACGGGCACGGTGGAGACGGTGATCTTCCCCCGGACATTGCAGCTCTATGGACGGTATTTCCATGACGATGCGCCGGTGCTGGTGAAGGGGCGGCTGAACATCCGGGAGGATCGGGTGAATTCCCTGCTCATCGAGGAGCTGTCCGACCTGGAGGGAGCGTCGAAGAAGCTGTTCATCCGGCTGCCGGTCCTGTCCGATTCCTATAAGGTCCAGAAGATCATCCAGAACTATCCGGGCCAGACCCCCATCGTGCTGGTGGACGCCAAGCGCCAGGCCAAGGGTGCGCCCCGGGACTGGAACGTGAAGGTGGACGAGGAGCTGATGAGCACCCTGCAGGCCGTGTTCGGCAAGGAGAACGTGATCCTGAAATGAGCGATTTGCCCGTAGAAAAAAATGAAGAGCTGCAACTGATTATCGACGGCGTCACCCTGGAGGGGGCCGGCGTGGGCCGGGTGGACGGCTTTGCCCTGTTCGTGCCGGGCGCCTTGGCGAGGGAACGGGTGCGGGTACATGTGATCAAAGTGACCCCTTCCTACGCCGTGGGAAAGCTGCTGGAGGTCGTAGAGCCGTCGCCGCACCGTGTGATGCCTTGCTGCCCTGTCTACGCCCGGTGCGGCGGCTGTACCTTGGGCCACATTACCTATGGGGAGGAGCTGCACATCAAGGAGCGCCAGGTGTTGAACACGCTGACGCGGTTGGGCGGCCTTTCTGAGGTGCCCTTGCGGCCCATCCTGGGCATGGAGACCCCGGAACGGTATCGGAACAAGGGCGCCTTCCCCTACGGCATGACGGAGCAGGGGCCCGCCTTCGGGTTCTATGCGCCTCGGAGCCATCGGCTGGTGCCCGTGACGGATTGCCTCATCGAGCAGGAGGGCGTCTGCCGCGCCGTGGCGGCGGTGAAGGCCTGGGCGGACCGGTTCCATATCGAGCCTTACGACGAGCGGACGGGGAAGGGGTGCCTGCGCCACGCCGTGGCAAGGGTGATCACCTTCGGCGAATCCATGATCGTTGTCGTCACCCGAGGCGAGCTGCCCCACAAAAAGGAGCTGGCGGACGTTCTGGCCTTTGCGGACAGCGTATACTGGAATCGAAACGATAAAAACACCAACGTGATCTTTGGCGACAGCTTCACCCTGTTGTCCGGCAAACCGACCCTCCGGGAGAATTTGAGCGGCCTTGCCTTTGAGGTGAGTCCCCGGTCCTTCCTGCAGGTGAACCCGGTCCAGACCCAAAAGCTATACAGGGCCGCCCTGGACCTGCTTTCTCCCCAGTCCAATGAAACGGTGGCGGACGTGTACTGCGGCATCGGCACCATCAGCCTGCTCATGGCCCAAAGGGCCGGGAAGGTCATCGGCATCGAAGTGGTCCCCGAGGCGGTGGAGAACGCCAGGGAGAACGCCGCAAGGAACGGCATCCACAACGCCTTCTTCCTTTGCGCGCCTGCGGAGGACGCCCTGCCAAAGCTGGTGGCGGATGGCCAAACCATCGACTGCCTCACCGTGGACCCGCCTCGCAAGGGCTGCGACCCCCAGGTCATCGACGCCATCCTCGCCTCCGGCGCCCGACGCATGGTCTATGTCTCCTGCAACCCAGCCACCCTGGCCCGGGACCTCAAGCTCCTCACCGCCGGCGGCTTCACCGTCCAGGCCGTCCAGCCCGTGGACATGTTCCCCAGATGCGGCCATGTGGAGACGGTTGTCCTTCTTTGGCGGAAAGCCGAACAGGCGGATCGACATATCGTGGTGAATTATGAAACTCAGGGAAGACATATGAAGAAGAATAAATAGTGACATTGTTTCCAGATACAAATCGGGGTTTGGCGAGGCATATATGGAGAAAGCAACAAGAGAAAAACTAGCCAAGATTGCAAAGGATATGGCGAAGGTTCCGTTTCATGGAGATGTTGATGGGATGGCTTCCAATCTAGCGTCGATTGTGCGATTGTTTCCAACATGGAATCTCAAGGAAGCTGACGGGTTATGGTGTGCGGCGTTTGTCTATTATTGCTGCATGGCAGCGGGATTCGAGATCCCGTACAGACCAGAGGAATGTAAAACCTGTCATCTGGCTGCATGCTTTGGCTGGGAGGAGTTTGCCGTAGGCGATCGGCGGATCGAATACCATAAAGGGCCGGAAGGCTATGTTCCGGAAGCGGGAGACATCGTACTCTATGACAGGGTATTCGAGAACAAAGAACACGACCATATAGGGATCGTCCTTGAGAAACGGGAGTGTACGATCCTTGTTTCAGAAGGAAATGTGAACAATATATCCAGAATTATCGAACGCTCTATCGATGAGCATATTCGCGCGTATATTCGAATTCCGGATGGGTATCGGTATAGAGAAGAGTTTGTCGGAAAGCTGAAGGAGCAGATAGACATATTTCTGTAGAGTACTACCCTGAGGGCAGACATATGGAAACAGCTCCACTTGATGCGTCATACAGCCGGATCGCCAAATGGGTCGCTGATAATTACAACGGTATGAAGGTTCACTCACTGTATATTGCTCAGATTAAGCGTAAATATGGCCTTATTGAGCGCGAAAACTACAACAAGTCAAAGAAGCCAGGCGCAACGGTTCCTGAGTGCCCTCCTGAAAAGGAAGCAGCCATTGTTAATGCACTACGACACTTCCGCTTAATTGATTGACAAGCTTTAGCTGTCACACTTTTATACGAAAAGTTTGACAGCTTCTCTTATATGATGGTGTGACATATCTCTATGCATTTTGTTAACGCCAAAGGAATACTGACCGGCAGCGGCGGGCATCTCGGCATGAACATCTACCGGGGATGCACCCACGGCTGCGTATATTGCGACAGCCGGAGCCGGTGCTATCAGTTCACCCATCCCTTTGAGGACGTGGAGGTGAAGCAAAATGCGTCGGAGCTGTTGGAGAAGGCCCTGCAGTCGAAGCGGCGGCGGTGCATGATCGGCACCGGGTCCATGTCGGACCCCTACATGCACTGTGAGGAACAGTTGGGACTGACCAGAAGATGCCTGGAGGCAATACAAAAATACGGCTTCGGCGTGGCCATCCAGACGAAGTCGGACCGGATATTGCGGGACATAGACCTGTTGGACGAAATCAACCACTCCGCCAAATGCGTGGTGCAGATGACCCTGACCACCTATGACGACGACCTGTGCCGCATCCTGGAGCCCAACGTCTGCAACACCAAGCGGCGGATCGAGGTGCTGGAGCGGATGCAGGCGCGGGGCATCCCCACCGTGGTCTGGCTGACGCCCATACTGCCTTTCCTCAACGACACGCCGGAGAACGTTACGGCGATCCTGCAGGAATGCGTTCGTGTGGGCGTGAAGGGCGTCATCGATTTCGGCACGGGGATGACCCTGCGGGAAGGGGACAGGGAATACTACTATGCGGCCCTGGACCGGCATTTTCCGGGCATGAAGGAGCGCTACATCCGCATGTACGGCAACGCCTACGAGCTGCCCAGTCCCCGGGCAAAGGAGCTGAGGAGGCTGTTTCACAGGATCTGCATAGAAAACGGCATCCTGTCCACTCCAGAGGAATGCTTTGGGTATATGTATGATTTCCCGGAGAAACAGGTGCAGATGAGCTTGTTCGACCTCTATGATGGGCAAGACAAATCGTGAGCGGAAGGGCGATGCGCCGCTATGGAAAAGGAGAAACACCATGCAACGTGATACGGCATGCAAGGGATTACTGATGAAGATGATTGAAACCAAAAGAACAGCAAATCGATCTATAGTGAATCTGTGTATACTGCTGGCTTTCCTGTTCGCCATGACCGGCTGCAGCGCTGCAAAGACGGCGCCGGAGATGTTCCAGTCCCTCTGTGAAGTACCGGAAGCTGCGTTTGAGAAAAAATGGAACGCCGCCATGAAAGCCGTCAAATCCAAGGGTTTGACGGATGATTGGAACAAACTGACAAGCACGGTCTCCGCCTATATAGACTATCTTGACGCACCCGATCTCATGGAGGTTTGTGATCCCAGCGACCCGAAGCATCCCAAAACCAGCTCCCCGTTCTTTGAGGAGATCAGCCGTTCCGTCGAAAACGGCCTCACCCCATGGCTGAAGGATGCCATCTATACGCCGGGCCAGCACCTGGAGCTCAGCGAGACGGTATGGCTTCCGGCAAAACTGGAGGCCTTTGCGGAGGGCCGAGACCATATGGACAGAACCCCCGGCGATCCCATCAGGGTCCTGGTCATAGACGGCAGCCAGAAGATAGCCACCCGCGATTCTGGCATCATGGATATGTATTGGCTCAATGGGAATCTTCGGAGCAAGCTCCATGACTATATATTCGACCGCGCTCGCTCCGTTTGGACCAGCTTGTTTGCTGAGACGGCGGGAGACACCGTGCGTTGGACCGCTTACCCGGAGCTGGCGGATGTTCTGCTGACCATCGACGTTTCCTATCCCGCTGCCGGGCACTATTCCGGAAGCATGACGCAGGCCAACGTCTTTGGCTGCGAGCTGGTGCTGACGGCTGAAAATGCGGTGACAGGGGAATCTATAACCTGCTCCTTCTCCAATATGCCAGGTTCAAAAACCAAAGCGCCCATAGGCTCGACCATCGTATGGATGGAGCTGCCGGACATCCGTCAGGACACCAAAGCCGCGGCGCTGGTACAGCAGCTCCTGTCCTGGTTTCCAGACGCTCAGCCAGCCGGGTTAGGTTTATAAATAAAGCGGCTTTCCCCAAATCGAGGAAAGCCGCTGTTTGTATGCAGAATTACTTATTCCACGAACAGGTCTACGAACTGGAACGTGCGGCAGTCCACCAGGCCCCGGTTGGTGAGCCTGAGCTCCGGCAGGCAGGCCAGAGGGATGAGGGCCATGGTCATGTAGGGGGAGTTGATAACGCAGCCCATCTCCTTCCAGGCGTCGCTGAGCTTGCTGACCAGGTCCGCCATTTCTTCCACGGGCAGGTCGTTCATAAGCCCCGCGATGGGCAGGGGCACCAGGGCCAGGACCTTGCCATCCGCCACGGCGCACAAGCCCCCGCCGCACTCGATCAGGGTGTTGGCAGCCAGAGCCATATCCTCGTCGTTGGTTCCAGCCACCAAGAGGTTGTGGGCATCGTGGGCCACGGTCTGAGCCATGGCGCCTTTCTTGAACCCGAATCCTTTCAAAAAGCCCACGCCCTTGGTGCCGGTCTCATGGTGCCGCTCGAAGACAGCCATCTTCAGCAGATTCTGTTTGGGATCGGCCTCCAGGTACCCGTTCTTGGCCTTCAGCTCCATAATGCGCTCGTAGTTGCCCACCCGGTTGGGGATGATCTCGATGACCCGGGTTTTTACCACATCCTTGCCCGCAGGTGCGGAGATCTTGAAGCTGTCGGCGGTGATAGGATGGCCCACGTGCATGGTGTCGTAGATGTGGGCGGGGAAACTGGGCTTGCCGATCTCCACGGTCATTCTGCCGTTCTCCGCCACCACGTCGCCGTCGATGATGGTGCGGGTGATGCGGATGTTGTTGAGGTCGTCAAAGAACACGATGTCAGCGCATTTGCCCGGGGCGATGCTGCCCATTTCGTGGTCCATGCGGAAGCAGGTGGCCGGATTGATGGTCACGTACTGGATGGCTTTGATGGGGTCCAGCCCTTCCTTAATGGCGCAGCGGACGATATGGTCGAGATGCCCGTCATTGATGAGGGTATCGGGATGCGTGTCGTCGGAGATGAGGCAGGCGAAGCGGTCGTCGATATGGTTGTCCAGCACCGCCTTGATGATGACGGGCATGTCGTGCCAGGCGCTGCCGTAGCGCATGAGGGCGTACATGCCATGGCGCATCTTTTCCAGCACGTCCTCGGCCCGGGTGGACTCATGGCAGCAGCGAACTCCGGAGGCGATGTAGGCGTTGAGCCCCATGCCTGTATCGGGTACGGAGTAGTGGCCGGTGATGACCTGATCCGCCTTCAGGGTCTCCGCCAGCTCCCCATGGATGTTGGGCTCCGCCCAGAGCACGTTGGGGAAGCTCATCATCTCGCCAAGGCCCATAATGCCGTCCCAGGTCATCATCTTCCGGACCTCATCAGGGCCGATATGGGAGCCCGTGTCCTCAAACCCCGCCACAGCGGGCACACAGGAGGGTACGTTGGACATGGCCTTGAGGGGCGCGCGCTTGGCGTCGTCGATCATGGCCTTGACGCCCTCCGGCCCGCAAACGTTGCAGATCTCATGGGGGTCCATGAAGATCCCGGTGGTCCCGTGGGGCACCACCGCCCTGGCGTATTCGCCCACGGAGATCATGGAGGATTCCACATGGATATGGGCGTCCATAAAGCCTGGCGCTATGTATTGGCCGGTGGCGTCGATCACTTTCGTGTTCTCGCCGATGCAGTGGGCGGCGTCACCCACGAGGGCGATCCGGCCCTCAGCGATGGCTACGTCGATCCCCTCCTGGATCTCAGCGGTGCAAACGTTCACCAGCTTAGCGTTGCGGATGACCAGCTCCGCCTTCTCCACGCCCATGGCCACCCGAGCCATAGTCTGGGTCACTTCATATAGGGGCATTTTGCAAAACTTATTCAGCATGTGCTTTTTCCTCCTGATGGGATGAAAATAGTATAGCATACATGAGCTGCTTTGTACATGATCGGAATAGCTCATCGCAGATGTTTTATTTGCCCTTGGCGGCCAGATATGGTAAACTGATAAAATAATAGATAGCAAGGCGGGAACAGAGCATTGATGAAAGATCAGGAGATGCTTTTATACAACTCCCTTTCGGGACTGTATTTGCTGGACAAAGCAGACACGCATACGGTGGTGTCCGACCTTATGGGCCTGCAGGCACAGTTTGCCAACTATCCCAAGGCATCCCTTCAGATACGAGCAACGGACTATCAGCCAGAGGCACCCTTTGCGGGCCTGGTCAAGATTTGGTCCCATCGGGGCACCATGCACCTGGTGCCCGAGGACGAGCTGGGGCTCCACCTGTCCGCTTTCGATAACGCTGGCCCCTTCATCCATGGGTATTGGGGCATTGCTCAGGCTGACGCGGAGTATTGGGCGCCCTTTATCGAGAACGAGATAGGGCGGGGGAACAACACCCGGGACGGGCTCAAGGCGGCCTGCGCCCGCGCAGGCATGGGGGAGGAGCTGTTGCACCGGACGTTCTATGGCTGGGGCGGCCTGATCCGGGAGATGGTGACCCGGGGCCGGATCGTGTGCGGCACGGGCACCCAGAAGGAGTATTTTCTCCCGAAGCCGGTGCAATGGATGGACCGGGAGCAGGCGCGCCGAATATTCCTGCGGCGATACTTCGAGCACTACGGCCCGGCCACCGTGTCCGACTGCCGATACTTCTTCAACAACTGGAAGAAAAGCGACATGGACCCGCTGCTGAAGGAGCTGCTGCCGGAGCTCATCTGCACCGTGATCGACGGCAAGCGGTACTACAGCGCCCGCGAACCGGAGAGGGGCGGCATCCTGCCCGAATGCGTGTTGGTGCCCGGCTTCGATCAGCTGGTCCTGGGGTACAGGGATCGGGAGCGCATGATCGACCGGCGATTCTTGCGGGAACTGACCAACATCTCCGGCATCGTCTCTCCGTCCGTCCTGATCCGGGGCCGCATCCGGGCGCGGTGGAAGCTGGACGGCAGCAGGGTCCTGGTCACCTCCTTCGACAGGCGGCTGAAGAGGGACGAGGCGGCCATCCGGCGGAAGGTACGGGAGGTGTTTTCTAAACAGGTGAAGGAGATCGTTTTCACCGAAGCGGAAGCGTAGGAGGGCATGGCGCAGATGTGCGTGAAACTGGAGCTGTACACCCCGACCCTGGAGGAGCTTTGGTTCCGGCAGCGTATGCTGGCGGACCCGGCGACCATGGCCTATAACCGTGCCTGGGGCGGGATTATCCCCTGGCCCAGGGAAGCGTGGTCGGATTGGTACGACTGGTGGATCGTTCATCCGGCGGGCAAGCGGTTCTATCGATACCTCAGGGACCAGGAGTCGGGCGATTTCGTGGGAGAGATCGCCTACCATTGGGACGATCAGGAGGGGTTCTGCCAAGCGGACGTGATCGTCTACGCCCCCTGTCGGGGCCGCGGCTGCGGTCGGGCAGGGCTGCGCCTTCTGTGCCGGGCGGCCAGAGAAAACGGATTTGACGCTATCTACGATGACATAGCCAGGGACAATCCGGCCATCCGGCTGTTCCTCAGCGAAGGGTTTGAGATCGTGGCGGAGCGGGATATGACGCGGCTGTTGAAAAAAGACCTGACCGCTTTGCCGTAAAAGCCGTGCAAACATGAGTTGAATGGTGTAAAATAGAAAAAACAAGCGTATAGGAGAGAACTGATGAAGAATATCACTCTGGGCAGGACGGGTATCACCGTTCCCCAAAATGGATTCGGCGCCTTGCCGATCCAGCGCATCTCAACGGAGAGCGCCGTCAAGCTTCTGCGCCGGGCCTATGCCGGCGGCATGCGGTACTATGACACCGCTCGCGGGTATACGGACAGCGAGGAAAAGCTGGGCCTGGCCTTCGGCAACGGATGGCTGAAGCGGGAGGAGGTCTATATCGCCACCAAGACCCACGCCCTGACCCCGGAGGGGTTCTGGAAGGATCTGGAAACCTCTCTGCGGCTGCTGAAGACGGACTATATCGATGTCTACCAGTTTCACAACCTGCCCCGGTGCTTCCGGCCCGGGGACGGCACGGGTATGTACGAGTGCATGCTGGAGGCAAAGCGGCAGGGGAAGATCCGGCATATCGGCGCCTCGGCCCACAAGATCGGCGTCGCTCAGGAGGTGGCCCAAAGCGGCCTCTATGAGGTGCTGCAGTACCCCCTCAGCTATATCGCCGAGGATATAGAGTTGGACCTGCTGGCCACCTGCCAGAGGAACAACGTGGGCTTCGTATGCATGAAGGGCCTGGCCGGCGGTCTCATCACCAACGCCCGGGCGGCCATGGCCTTCGTGAGCCAATTCGACGGGCTCATCCCCATCTGGGGCATCCAGCGGGAGAAGGAGTTGGACGACTGGCTGAGCTTCATGGACGAGACGCCGGTCCTGGACGACGGGCTGCGCGCCTTTATAGAAGGGGAGCGCCGGGAGCTCATGGGCTCCTTCTGCCGTGGCTGCGGCTATTGCCTGCCCTGCACGGTGGGGATCAGGATCAGCGATTGCAACCGCATGTCATTGATGATCCGGCGAGCCCCCAGCGAGAAATGGTTGGGAGCACCGTGGCAGGCGGAGATGGCGAAGATCGAAACCTGTGTGGACTGCCGTCAGTGCGTCAGCAAGTGCCCCTACGAGCTGGACATCCCGAACCTGCTCAGAAAGAACCTGGAGGACTATCGGAGCGTGCTGGCGGGAAAGATCAAGGTCACGGATTGAAGAAAGGAGAACTCTATGGAACAGATCGAACGCATCCGGGACATGGAGAGCTGCCTGGACGCTTCGGAAAAGGCCATCCGGGAGCTGTCGGAAGCCCTGTCCGCCTATGAAGAGGCCCAGCTCCAGTATCGGAAGCTCAGCGATTACTACGGCAGCGACCAGTGGATGCAGGACTATGCCGACGACGAGGCGGGCAAGCTCCCCCGGGACCTGAAGCGGGGCGTGCTGTCGGAGGACGGCGTCTATGACCTCATCACGGAGAACCGGGAGTTGCTGGTGCGGATGCTGCGGCTGGTCACCACCGCATTGGAAACGGACGGACTTTGATACGGAAAGGGAGAAAGGATATGCTGGAATTCAAGTATGACACCCAACTGCTGATCGAGGGGACCGACCTGGACGAGGACAGGATCAGCGATTACATCACCGAGAACTTCAAGGGCGACTGCCTGCTGTGCGTGGGAGATGAGACCCTCATCAAGATCCATTTCCACACCAACGAGCCCTGGCTTGTGCTGCAGTACTGCGCCTCCCTGGGGGAGATCTTCGACATCGTGGTGGAGGATATGGACCGGCAGGCCCGGGGGCTCCAGGGCTGATGACAGATCTGCCCGCCTCGTTCTTTTTACAGGATGCTTTGATCGTGGCGCCCCGGCTGCTGGGGTGCCGCCTTGTGGTGGGCGGGGAAGAGCTGACGATCATAGAGACGGAGGCCTATCGGGGCGAAGCGGACACCGCCTGTCACGCGCACCACGGCCGCACGAGGCGGACCGAGATGCTCTATCGCCGGGGCGGGCATGTGTACGTGTACCTGTGCTACGGCATCCACAGCCTGCTGAACATCATCACCGGCGAGGCGGACGACCCGCAAGGGGTGCTCATCCGTTGCTGCGCAGGCGCGGAGGGACCGGGCAAGCTGACGAAGAGGCTGGGGATAGATTTATCCTTCAACGGCCTGGATATTTTTACGACGGACAGGATAGGCTTGTTCCAGGGGCCAACGTGTGCCTTTGAGACAGCACCGCGGGTGGGCATCGGCTATGCCTCCCAGGAGGACCAGGAGCGCCTCTGGCGGTTCATTCGGAAAGGGAAATAGTTGCTGTACGCTTTGCTCGTCCTTGGCATAATCGGCCTTTGTGTGCTGCTGTACGGTTGGTGGGACACCAACCGTTTTGACGTGCGCAAAACCGAGATCGAGCTGGAACGCTTGCCCGCGGCTTTCGATGGGTTCACCATCCTGCAGGTGTCCGACCTGCACAACCGGGCCTATGGGAAGGACGGCATGGACATGATACGATCCATGGAGAGGCTGTCCTTCGACTGCATCGCCATCACCGGCGATCTGCTGGATCGGCATCGGCCGGGGAAGCGGGATAACGGGTATCGGTTCGCGCAGGCGGCGGCCAAGCTGGGACCAGCGTATTGTGTTCAGGGGAACCATGAATGGAAGATTTGCGATTGGTCCGAGATCCGGGCGGAGCTGACGAAGCGGGGCGTCCGCGTTTTGGACAACGGAACGATCTCACTGGTGAGGAACGGCCAGCGACTGGACCTGATCGGCTGCATGGAAAAGGCCACAATCGAGGACATACAGCCTCTTGTAGAAAAGAATGCATGCTCTGTGTTGCTGGCCCATCACCCGGAGAGGATCACTGACTACGCTCGCATGGGCGTGGATCTGGTTCTCTCAGGCCACGCTCACGGCGGACACATTCGGCTATTTGGCAATGGACTATACAGCCCCGATCAGGGCTTTTTGCCTCGGTACACCTCTGGCGCATACACATGCGGAAATACCAAGCTCTACGTCTCTCGCGGCGCCGGCAACCACACCATCCTGTTGCCCCGCATCTTCAATCGCCCGGAGATCGATCTCATCACGCTAAAAACGCCTTCCCGCTAAGCGGGAAGGCGCTTTTGTTCATTGGGTTTATCCTTCGATAATCTTCTTGGAGGAGCTGGCGCCGATGCGGCTGGCACCGGCAGCGATCATGGCTTCGGCCGCCTCCTTGGAGCGGATGCCGCCGGAGGCCTTCACACCCAGCTCGTCACCCACCACGCCCCGCATCAGGGCCACGTCCTCGACGGTGGCGCCGCCGGTGGAGAAGCCGGTGGAGGTCTTCACAAAATCAGCCCCCGCGTTCTTGGCGCACAGGCAGGCGTTCACCTTCTGTTCGTCAGTGAGCAGGCAGGTCTCGATGATGACCTTCAGCAGGGCCTTGCCGCGGATGGCGTCGGCCACGGTCTTGATGTCCTGCTCCACATACTCCCAGTCACCTTCCCGGGCCGCGCCCACGGAGATGACCATATCGATCTCCTGTGCCCCGTTCTCCACGCAGAGCTTGGCCTCAGCGGCCTTGATGGCGGAGGGGGTGGCGCCCAGAGGGAACCCAACCACGCAGCAGGTCTTGATGTCCGTACCCTGAAGCTCCTTGGCCACGAAGGAAGAAAAAATGGGGTTCACGCAGACGCTGGCCGTGTTGTAGGCCTTCGCTTCCTCGCAGACCCGATGGATGTCCTCATGGGTGGATTCCGGCTTCAACAGGGTATGGTCGATATACTTATTCAGTTCCATTATTTCGCATCTCCTTCCTCGGTGTAGGTGATCACGTTTTGCCCGTCGTCCCACAGGCGCTCCAGATTATAATAGGTGCGCTCCTCCGGGTGGAACAGGTGCACCAAAAGATCACCAAAGTCCAGCACGATCCAACGGCCTTCCTGATAGCCCTCCTTCCGGCGGGGGAACAGGCCCATTTCAGCCGCTTTTTCCTCCAGCTCGTCGCTGAGGGCCTTCACCTGGGGCACGCCCCGGCCGCTGCAGACGATGAACCAATCGGCGATGATGGTCTTGTCGGTCACTTCGATGGCCCGGATGTCCATGGCCTTCTTGTTGTACAGGATCTTGCAGAGCTGTAGGATCGTTTCCTTGTTCAGGGTTTCCATGTATGTCTCCTTTGCTGTAGTCTTGCGCGCGAGGGCGTCCCTGGCGCGGAGGGTGGCAGGGTAGAGGTCACTGCCGCTATTCTGAATATAGCAGATATTGTCGGTAAAAACAAGTAGCAGTCCCTTTTCAAAGCTCATTTGATCGTGGGCAGAGAGGAGCAGGGCCCGATGCTTGTCCACGGACGGATAGTCCCGGCCAGGTTCGATCAGGTCCGCGGCCCAGATGATCTCATCCAGCAGCGTCATATCCTCCGACCCGGTGGTGTGATAGCGGATGGCCTCCAGGATCGCTTTGTCCGTGACGCCGTATTTATCCTTGGCGAGAGCCGCACCGGCCGGGGCATGGAGGATCGCTTCCGCTTCCCGGGGCAGGGAGCTGCCGTCTCGCTTCGCTAAGGCAAATTGCTCCTCCAGGGGCAGATACTTGGCGCAGTCGTGGAGCAAAGCGGCCAGACGCGCTTTTGGTCCATTCGCGCCCAGGTTCTCCGCCAGCTGCACCGCCGTGAGCTCCACGCCGATCACATGCCGGAAGCGATGGGGCTTCAGCACCTCCCGCATGGCGGCGGTAAATTTGACCAGCTGCTCGCTTCCATAGAGGGCCTGCTCATAGATATACCATTCTACAGCGGGCGGTACCAGGCCGGTGATGGGGCGGCCATCGGATAGACGGTTGCGTATTTCGGTGGAGGACAGTTCCCGCACCGGAGGGAGCAGCGTCACGTCAGCGCCATAGCGCGCCTTCACCGTAGCCGCGGCCTCCCCTTCGCCGCCATCCTGCCCGGCCCTGCAAATGCAGACCAGATGGGCCTTCTGGCAGACGATCTCCGGGTGGTACCAGGTGGTGAGGGAGCGGAGCATGTCGCTGCCCATGATGAAGAACAGCTCATCCGCCGGGTACTCCTCAGCAAGATGGGTCAGCGTGAGGGCAGTATAGCTGGTGCCCTCCCGGTTCAACTCCCAGTCGGAGGCCACAAAGCCTGTCTCGCCCTCGCAAGCCAGCTGGACCATGCGGTATCGCTGCTGGCTGCTGGCACCCTGGGCCAGCTCCTTGTGGGGTGGGATGCGGTCCACCATCAGGATGACCTGATCGAGACCCAGCGCGTCCTGGGCGCTGCGGGCCATATCCAAATGTCCGTTGTGGATGGGGTGGAAGCTTCCCCCTAAAATGCCTATCTTCATGTATTGTAGTATAGTATACCTGCCGGACGGAAGGCAATACTGAATTTGAAAATGGATCGAACCACGGCGCGTGCGTATAAACGAAAATGCTTTCAGGGGCGGGGGATTGTCGCCCGCTGGCTGGACAGGGTCTTCTTTTCGGCTCTGGGCGGCGTGTGCCTGTATATCCTACTGCGCAACCTCATCCTTTCATTGCTTCTGGGTGGAGCCTTCCTGCTGCTGCTCGTCCTCTGGGACAGGCGACGGTGGGCCAGGTTCCGACATAGGCTGTGGCAAAGAACGGTAGACCAGCTGCGGCGAGAGGATTGGCTCCGACAGGAAGCGGGGCGCATACGGGGATCAGGCGGCGTGCTCCTTTATCCCGTGCCGGACCTGGACACGTTGACGGGCCTCTGTTTGCGCCTGGGAGAAGGCACCGCATTTCATTGTGTTGGGGATGTGAAAGATTCTCTTATAGCGGCGGCACAAGCCCTGGGCTGTTCGCTGACGTTCCATCCATGGGGTCAGGGGGAAGAGCCAAGCCGAGAGCAGGTGGTGGAGCGGCTGGTTTGCGACGCGCCCAAGCGAAACGCGCTGCCTTGGCAAAAACTCCTGCATCTGCCGGGCAATCGGTATCTAGTCACTGGCCTTCTGCTGTTGCTATTGTCGATGATCCTGCGCCGGGCCCTCTATTGGCGGATGCTGGGGACATTGTGCCTGGTGATCGGCACCGTACGGCGGTCGTTCCATCTGTTCGCAAAAACATAAAAGAGCCTCGCAGGGAGGCTCTTTCACATTCGATCGAGATTATTTGGCCACGATCCTCTTCAACTTGGCGAAGCGGGGAAGACCGTTTTCCAGGGGCAGGTTGGGCGTGCCCTGAATGAGGGGCAGCACATACTCCACGAACTCCTGGGTGACGCCGTTGCCGGCCTCGTTGATCCACTCCCGGGGCACCTTCTTTTCGGTGTTGGCGGCCAGGGACAGGTCCTGGGGGACCACCTCGCAGGCGTAATCCCCATACACGTCCGTGAGCCGGTGGAAGGCCATCATCTTGTCGGTCATGCCGTTGACAGCGGCCTTGACCGCCGCGCGACCGGCGGCGAAGGACTCGTTGATGTCCGTGGCGGACGCAAAGTGAGAGGAGCAGCGCTGCAGAAGGGACAGCTCGACGCCGCGGATCTTCTTCACGCCCCACTTCTCCTTCACGTAGCTCACCAGCGTAGCGGCGACGCCGCCCAGCTGCTTGTGACCGAAGCTGTCCACGGAGGTGTTGGGCGCGCCGTATTCCGCGATGAAGACGCCGTTCTTGTCGTGGATACCTTCGGAAACGACCACCATGCAGTCGCCCCGCTCGTCCATGACCCGCTTCACGTCGGCCAGGAACGTGTCCATGTCAAAATCGGTCTCCGGCAGATACACGAGATCGGGACCGTCGCCTGTGGCGGTGGCGACGCCGGCGGCACCGGCCAGCCAGCCGGCATGACGACCCATGACCTCCACGATGAGGACCGAGTAGTAGTCGTACACGTTGCAGTCACGGCGCATCTCCATGCAGCTGGTGATCACGTACTTCGCTGCGGAGGCGAAGCCCGGGCAGTGGTCCGTGCCGTAGAGGTCGTTGTCTACGGTCTTGGGCACGCCGATGACCCGGCAGGTGTACTGTTCCTTCTGCAGGAACTTGCTGATCTTGTTGCAGGTGTCCATGGAGTCGTTGCCGCCGATATAGAAGAAGTAGCGGATGTCGTGCTTTTTGAACACCTCCAGGATGCGGCGATAATCCGTATCGTCGTCGGTGTAGTTCTTCAGCTTGTAGCGGCAGGAACCCAGGGAAGCAGAGGGGGTATTGAGCAGGAGGCGCAGCTCATGCTCATCTTCCAGATCCAGATCGTACAGGATGTCGTCCAGAACGCCCTTGATGCCGTGGGCGGCACCGTAGACGTGGGTGATGGAATCATCGTCCAAAGCGGTACGGATCACACCGTACGCCGTGGCGTTGATGACAGCGGTGGGACCGCCGGACTGAGCGACCAGGCAGGCACCAATCAGTTTGTCCATTATTGTTCTCCTTTGGTGGCATAAATCAATCTTGACAATTTTACAGTATGCGGGCGCTCATTGCAAGGGCACTTTCCCATATTTTTTGAGAAAATTGTCTAAATATGTGATGTATCGAGTCGGGTCAACATAGTAACTGGCGCAGTGGGCCGCTCCCTCCACGGTGAGCATCTCCTTCTCAGAGTGGCACGCCTCATAATTCTGCAGCCCCATTTTGTAGGGGACCAGCTCGTCGTCCGTCCCGTGGATGAACAGGAAGGGCAGCTCGGTCTTGTCCAGCGCCTCCTTGCAGGTGGGGGAGATCACGGAATATCCGGCGATGATCCGGGCCCACAGATCCATGGCGGGGAGCATGGGGAAGACGGGGACCTTGTAGGAGTTGACGAGGGCCGTTCCGATCACGTCCTTGGGGGAGAAGAAGGCGGAGTCGGCGATGACGCCCCGGGTGTTCGCCGGCAGATCCAATCCGGTGGCCATGATCACCGTGGCGCCGCCCATGCTCTGCCCATAGAGGAAGAGGGGCAGGTCCGGATGCATCTTGGCCAGGAGACGGGCCCAGGCCGCAATGTCGTACCGCTCCTTCACACCGAAAGCAATGTACTTGCCGGCGCTTTTGCGATGGGCGCGCATGTAGGGATAGAGGACCGTATACCCCTGCTCATAGAGATGCTTGGCGATCAGGGCGAACTCCCGGGCAGGCCAGGACCGGAACCCGTGGACCGCCACCACAAGGCCGATGGGATGTTCCGCCTCAATGAGCTCCGCCGTCAGGGCAAGCCCGTCCCGGCTGGTAAGATGCAGTTCCGTCTTGGGCTGGCTTTCGTACCAGTCCACGCCCAACTGCATTTTGTCCCGATACTTGTATCGGCCGGAGGGGACCACGGTGCTGGCTTTGAACAGCTCCGTGCGATCCCGCCGGGTGCTGCCGCGCAGGAAGGCATACAAGCTGGCGCCCATGGTCAGGAGGAGCAACAGGAGGAGAGGGATCAGGATGTAGAGCATAGAGACCTCAAAAAATCATGATAGCATACTATATCACAGTTTTTTTAGTTTTCAAGAGGAAAACGCTCGCTTCTTGACAGGACAGCTCATTTTTTGTACACTCAAAACAAAAACGGAGGTGCATCATGGCATTTCTTCCTTATACCACAAAAAAACTGGGCTTTGGCCTTATGCGGCTGCCTGTCCTGAACGGAAACGACGAAACCATCGACTTTGAGCAGGTTTGCCAGATGGTCGATCATTTTCTGGCGCAGGGGTTCACCTACTTCGATACAGCCTATCCATACCATTATGGCTACTCCGAGCGCATGGTCAAGCGAGCGCTGGTGGAGCGCCATCCCCGGGAAAGCTTTCTGCTGGCGGACAAGATGCCTGTCTTTCGCGTCAAGGAGCCCGGTGACGCCCCGGCCAGCTTTGAGGAGCAGCTGGAGCGGACGGGCGCCGGATATTTTGATCTGTACCTTCTGCATGCCATGAGCGCCGAGCGCATGAAGACGGTGAAGGAATGCAAGGTATGGGAGTATCTGCTGGAGGAGAAGGCAAAGGGCCGCATCCGTCGCCTGGGCTTTTCCTTCCACGATACGCCAGAGGTCCTGGACAGCATCCTGCACGAGCTCCCTGAAGCGGAGTTCGTTCAGCTGCAGATCAACTACGCCGACTGGGAGGACGCGGAGGTCCAGTCCCGGCGGTGCTATGAGGTCGCCCAAAAGCACAGCAAGCCGGTGATCGTCATGGAGCCCGTCCGCGGCGGGAGCCTGGCGTCCGAAAAGGCGGTCTGCGCGCCGCTGCTGCGGGAAGCCGACCCGCAGGCGTCTTTGGCCTCCTGGGCCTTGCGGTATGCTGCCGACCTGTCGGGCGTGGCCGTAGTCCTTTCCGGCATGTCCACCCTGGAGCAGCTGCAGCAGAATACTGCGCTGTTCAACAGCATGAAGCCCCTGACCGAGCAGGAGAGGGCCATCCTCATGCAGGCGGCCGAGATGCTCCATGCCGCCGGGACCATTCCCTGCACCGGCTGTAAATACTGTGTGGAGGGCTGTCCCGCCGGGATCAACATCCCAGACCTCCTGGACCTGCTGAATGAGTACGCCCGGTTCGGCTCTCTGGAAGCAGCGAAACGAAGCTATGGCTATCGGACCCGGGGAAAGGGTCTGGCCTCCGCCTGTGTCAATTGCGGGCAGTGCCTAAGCGTCTGTCCCCAGCACATAGAGTCCGCCGTCCATATGGTACGGGCCGCGGAGCTGTTTGAATAACCTAGCCAAGCATACAAAAAACCGCCGGAGGTCCGGCGGTTTTTTCATTATGTTATATTAGTACCCCAGCAGCAGCTGCAGCGTCTTGGTACCCGCCTGACCGTCCACGGTCAGGTTGTTCGCCTTCTGAAACGCTTTGATGGCGGCCACGGTGTCTGTACCACAGTAGCCGGTGACCTTGCCCTTAAGATACCCTTTCTTGATCAGAGCCTCCTGAATGGACTTGACGATGTCCAGCTGGTCCTTCTCCTTCATGGTGTATGCGGTGGCCTTATCGGACATGAGCTTGTCATAGGTGGCCTTGTCGCACTGACCGGTCTGTTTGATGCCGTTACGCTCCTGGAACTTGGTGACGGCCTTGGCGCACATGGAGCCGTAGGTGGTGGTCACCACACCCTTACCTTCCGAATCCTTCTCGGGGTAGGGGAGGTAGTGCAAGTCCACCAGCCGCTGCTGCACCTTCTTGACGGTCTCACCATCGTTGGTGGCGCCCGCCTTCAGAGTTTTGAAGTCGCTGGGCGTCGTAGCTTCCGGCGTTTCAGCGGGCTCGGTGCTCTCCGGCTCGTCGGTGGCAGTAACTTCGGGGGTGGCCACAGGCTCATCAGTGGGTTCCGGCGTGGACGTGGCGATGACCGTGGCGGTGGGGGTGGGTTCGCTGACGGCCGCGGCCTTGCTCTTGGCGCAGGAGCCGGAGAAGGCCAAAATCAGGATGGCGGCGATCAGGATGATGGCGGCCGCCGCGAACAGCAACAGCGTCATGAGCCGTACCCGATAGGTGGCTCCACCCAGGTGAAGCTTAATGTATTTGTCCATCAAGGAAGATTTTTCCATCTCTTCGTTCATCTTTTTTTCCCTCCCTTTATGTATTGATACGGAATCGGTACAATTACATATTGTATACATTCACGTATACATTTTTCAACAAAAGTATGAACAGAATATTAACAATTACCCAAAAACAAAGGATTTTGCTAATAATTCACAATTAATTTGGAAAAAAGCACCATTTAAGCAACGAGATAGAGATCGTTTGATAAAGCAAAAAGCCCCGCAGGGCTTTTCGCATAAGATAGTTCTTGTGTATTTACCGATACGAAACCGGATTATTTCGTGAGAGCTCTCGAGATACGGGCCAGAGCTTCATCCAGCTCTTCATAGGTGACAGGGATAGGAGGCGCAAAGCGGATCGTATGGTCATGGGTCTCCTTGCAAAGAACGCCCTCGTGAATGCATGCCTTGACATAATCGAAAGCATCCCCATAGAACTCGACGCCGATCAGAAGACCGCGGCCTCGTACTTCCTTGATCTCC
The DNA here is from genome assembly GCA_902761365.1 of uncultured Eubacteriales bacterium. GTDB lineage: Bacteria > Bacillota > Clostridia > Christensenellales > CAG-138 > RUG472. Next base: position 36,116 of record CACWJZ010000013.1, read on the forward strand.
GGGTTATGAATCTTCTTCAGACCATCCATAAAGTACTTGCCCTTCTCGCGGGCCAGTCTCGGATAATCATCCCGCTGCAGAATCTCCAGCGCCTTGATGCCGCAGGCACAAGCCAAAGGATTGCCACCGAAGGTAGAACCGTGGGAGCCAGGCGTATACAGGCCCAAAATATCCTCGTTCGCCGCGATGGCGGAGAGGGGCATGACGCCGCCGCCCAGAGCCTTGCCCATGATGTAAATATCCGGGATCACGTTCTCATGCCAGCAGGCGAACATATCGCCGGTGCGGGCAAAGCCGGTTTGGACTTCATCGGCCAGGAAGAGGATGTTATTGTCCGTGCAGATCTGGCGGACTTCCGTGAGCCATCCCTCCGGAGGCACAATGATGCCAGCTTCTCCCTGGATGGGCTCAGCCAGGAAAGCAACGGTGTTGGGCGTGATGGCATCCCGCAGCGCCTGGGCATCGCCATAGGGAATGGTCTTGAATCCGGGACAGTAAGGTCCATAGTTGTTTTTGGCCAGCGGGTCGGTGGAAAAGCTGATGATGGCAATGGTGCGGCCATGGAAATTGTTGGCGCAGGTGATGATCTCCTGCTTGCCGTTTTCAACGCCCTTGACCTTTGTGCCCCAGAGACGAGCGGTCTTCAATGCGGTCTCAACAGCTTCTGCACCGGTGTTCATGGGCAAAACCATATCTTTGCCTGTGAGCTTCGTCAGACTTTCATAAAACGCGCCGAGATTCTCACAGTGGAAGGCGCGGCTGGTCAAGGTGCACTTATCCAGCTGTTCCTTGGCGGCCGCAACGATCTCAGGATGACGGTGACCGAAGTTGTGCGCCGAATAGGCGGATAGCATGTCAAAGTATTGCCGCCCTTCAGGGTCAGTGACAACTGCACCTTCGGCTTTCACGATGACGACGGGCTTGGGGGCGTAATTGTGGGCGCCGTACTTGTTGGTCTGTTCAATGATCTCTTTTGAAGTATGCATGGCTTCCTCCTGATATGTATTATTTTTCGGACATGTAAGGATAGACGATCGCCTCGGAGGGGTTGAAGGTCTCTTTTACGGAGTGGGGGCTCATCCAGCGGATCATGTTGAGGGCGGTGCCCGCCTTATCGTTGGTGCCAGACTGACGCGAGCCACCGAAGGGCTGCTGCCCGACCACTGCGCCGGTGCATTTGTCGTTGATATAGAAGTTGCCTTCTGAATGCAGGAGAGCCTTCTCCATCCTGACGATGGCTTCACGGTCCTGGGCGAAGATAGCGCCGGTCAGGGCATAGGGGGACGCCTCGTCGCAGATCTTCAGTGTCTCCTCCAGGGCCTCGTCGGGATAGACATATACAGAGAGGATGGGCCCAAAGATCTCCTTGACCATGGATTCATAGTCAGGCTTCTTGCAGACGATGACGGTGGGCTCCACAAACCAGCCTTTGGAATCATCGCAGTTGCCGCCGATCACGATCTCGCAATCGGGGCTCTGTTTGGCACGGTCCAGATACCCCTTGCAGCGCTCAAAGGAGGCTTTGTCAATGACGGCGGCCAGGAAGGTATCGAAATCCTGCACATCACCCATCTTGACCTCCTGCATCATCTCCTTCATCGCAGAAAGGACCTGTGGCCAAATGCTGGCCGGAATGAAGGCCCGGGAGCAGGCGGAGCATTTCTGCCCCTGATATTCAAAGGAACCCCGAACGAGAGCGGCCGCCAGAGGACGGATCTTAGCGCTTTCATGAGCAAAGATGAAGTCCTTTCCGCCTGTCTCACCCACGATGCGCGGGTAGTTGCGATAGGAGGCTATGTTCTCGCCGATCTGCTTCCAGACGCCCTGGAAGACTTCAGTGGAACCGGTGAAGTGGAAGCCTGCCAGCTCCTTTCGGGTCAGGACGTATTTGGCCATGTCGCTTCCGTTAGAGGGTACGAAGTTGATGACGCCGGCGGGGAGGCCGCAGTCCATGAGCAGCTTCATGTAATAATAATTCGAAAGCACCGCCGTACGGGAAGGCTTCCAAACCGCTACGTTACCCACGATGGCCGGCGCCGTGGGAAGGTTCCCACCGATGGAAGTGAAGTTGAAGGGCGTGATGGCACAGATGAAGCCATCCAAGGCGCGATAATCCTGGCGGTCCCAAATACCGGGAACAGAGGCGGGCTGATCCTTGAAGATCTCCTGGGCGGACCAGACGCCAAAACGTAGGAAGTCAGCAAGCTCGGCAATATCGATCTCGGCCTGGAAGACGGTTTTGGATTGGCCCAGCATGGTGGATGCGTTCAGGACCTTACGATAGGGACCGGTGATGAGATCGGCTGCCTTCAGGAAGATAGCAGAACGATGCTCCCAGGGCATGTCCTCCCAAGCCTGTTTGGCTACCAACGCTGCATCGACTGCCATGGTCAGCTCCTTTTCCCCAGCCAGAGAGCATTCAGCGATCACGTGTCCGTGGTCATGGGGCATGGTGACCTTGAAGGTCTTTTCTGTGAAGATCTCCTTACCGCCGATGATCAGCGGGATTTTGACGACCTCAGTAGACTGGCGGGCAAGCTCAGCCTTCAGTTCTGCGCGTTCCTTCGATCCGGGCAGATAACCACGAAAGGCATCATTCTCTGGACGAGTGATAGTGAAATAGGCGTTTGGCATAATTCCTCCTTATAAAATTACTTTTTCGGCAAGAATGTCACTTAAATGTTGCCCAGGGTGGCCACCAGCACGGCTTTGATGGTGTGGAGCCGGTTCTCAGCTTCGTCGAAGACCTTGCTGTTCTCGGACAGGAACACGTCGTCCGTGACTTCCCGGATGTCATAGCCCAGCTTCATCTGCTCGCTGGCCATGGTGGTGTTGAAGTCATGGAAAGAGGGGAGACAGTGGAGGAAGATGCACTTCTTGTTCCCGGTCCGCTCCATGAGCTCCTTAGTGACCTTGAAGGGGGTCAGCAGCTTTACCCGCTGGGGGATCAGCGCTTCCTCGCCCATGGAGGCCCAGATGTCGGTATACAGGGCATCGGCGCCTTCCACGATGGCGGGATCGTCACTCACTTCGATGATAGCGCCGCTCTCCTTGGCGGCTTCCTGGCAGCGAGCCATGACCTCGGGGGCGGGAGCGAGCTCCTTGGGACCATAGCCACAGTAGTGGATGCCCAGCTTGGAGCAGATGTACATAAGGCAGTAGGCTACGTTGTTCCGGGTGTCGCCGCAGAACACCAGCTTGCACTGGTTCAGGGGCTTGTCCGTGTTCTCCTCCAGGGTGAGGATGTCCGCCAACGCCTGGGTGGGATGATCCACGTCGGTGAGACCGTTGTACACGGGCACGCCGGAGTACTTCATCAGATCCTCCACAACCTTCTGATCGAAACCGCGGTACTCGATGCCGTCAAACATCCGGCCCAGGACCTTGGCGGTGTCGGCCAGGGATTCCTTCTTGCCCATCTGGGAGGACTTGGAATCCAGGAACGTGACGCCGGCCCCCTCGTCCATGGCTGCCACCTCGAAGGCGCAGCGGGTGCGGGTGGAGGTCTTCTCAAAGAGCAGGACGATGTTCTTGCCGGTGAGGGTGTCGCCCTTGATGCCGGCTTTCTTTTTGGCCTTGAGCTCCTTTGCTAAATCCAGCATATACCGGATCTCCTCGGGGGTGAAGTCCATGATGGTCAGGAAGGAACGGCCTTTCAGATCAACTGCCATGTTTGTTTCTCTCCTTTATAATTTGTATTCATATTTGTCCTGGGAATATAACACATGATACCATACTTCGCGCTCGCTGACAAGGGTGGTCCTGAAAGACGCAAAGGCCAAAAATGTCGAAAAACCGGACATTTTATTGCTAAAGGATGAACAATCGGATTTTTTTGAAATAGATTATAAACAAACATCGAAAACACTGAAAAAAGTAAATCTGTATGGTAGGATGCAGAAAAATGCAAGAGGAGGAACACCCCATGAAGCGGATGCAGAGAGCCGTGGCGCTCCTTCTTTTTCTGCTCGTTTTGCTGCCCGTCGGGACATGGGCGGAGGGGGAAATAAGCGACGACACTGCTTCGGAGACGGCCGACATGGACACGGCTGCCGTGGACCAGGAGAAGGGGAGATCCTCCGCGCCCGCAAAAGGCACCTATGATGAGGGCCTGTACAAGCAGATACAGGACACCTACAAGGCCGCCCGGAAGCGTTCCCGTCGCCGGTCCTTCAAGGGCTACTGCGGCGCCTATGTGGCCAATCAGCTGGTGGTCCTGGGGATCAACAAATCCTACCTCAGCGCCAACGGCAAGAACACCTATGACATCTATCGGAAGCTGGAGTGCACCACCGGCGGATACCGTGTGACCACCTACAGCGCGAATAAGTTTTCTCTTCGGGAGGCGCTGACGACGATCATCGGCAAGGACCCCTCCGCCACCAACATCCTGGTAGGCTTTCAGAAGGGCGTCAGCAGATCGGGTCGGAAGTACGGGCACGTGCTGTTCATCCATGGCATTCGGAACGGGAAGATCTACTATTCCGACAGCTCCGCCAGGACCATCGACGAAGTGAAGTATAAGGAGGGGGAGCCCATCGTGTGCTCGCTTTCCTCCTTTGTGGAGCAGTACGCAAAATACAAGCTGGACGGGGTGGTCCACTTTCAAAAGGAGACCGGGAAAAAGGCGGCGGACACTCAGCTTTCCAATACGGAGGAAACGGCTGAGATCAGCTCGGAGAACCTTTCCGCGCAGGGCTGAACCCCGATCAGGTCCCCGAACCCCCAGCTGGCGTATAGAAACAGAATATGTGCCGCCTGAGCAGCGGCCTGATCCTTGGCGGTATCACCTACGTATACCGCCTTCTCTATTTGGTTCCGCCTCAGGAGCAGAGCTATGTTTTCCCCCTTGCCGAGGCCGGTCCGGCCCGCCGTCTCGTGGTCGTCGAAGATCCCTCCAAGCCCGTGGGCATGGAAAAAGGCTAACGCGTAATCCTCCGTGCAGTTGCTAACCAGGCCGATGAAATACCGTTTTTTCAGCTGCAGCAGGGTCTCCCGGACCCGGGGATAGAGCCGCGCGCCTCGTTTATAGAGGTAGGGCGACTCTGCAAGGAGACAGCGTTCGGTGAGGGCATAACGTTCCGCGGGCGGCAGCTCGGGAAACTGAGCATCGGCGATCTCCCGAGGCGTGAGCCCCATGAGCCGGTCCATCTCCTCCTTGGTGACATGGCGGCCGAGCGGAGACAGCAACCGATTCCAGCAGAGCAGGACCTCTTGGGCAGAATCCCATAAGGTCCCGTCCAGATCGAACAAAACAGCTTTCCTTTTCGCTTCCATATCGCGCCTCCGTTTCGTTATCGGTATTGTAACCGACCAAAAGGTGTTTGTCCAGATTGCGGTCCGAAAGGATCTGTGCTATACTGTCAATAATTATGGAAATGATCGCCTATGAACTCATCCGTTCCTCCCGGCGGACCATGAGCGTGGAGGTGGACTCGACCGGCAGCGTCCTGGTGCGGGCCCCTCGCCTCATGCCTAAATGGCGCATCGAAGCCTTTGTGCGGGAGCGACAGGACTGGATCGAACGCGCGAAAGCCCGGCAGGCCAAGCGGCAGGAGAAGCTGCCCGACATACGGGAGGAGGACAAGTCCCTATACGTGAGGCGGGCCAAAGCCATCCTGCCCCCCAAGATCGAACAGTACGCCAGGTGCATGGGGGTGCAGCCCACGGGGCTCACCATCACATCGGCCAAGACCCGCTTTGGCAGCTGCTCCGGGAAGAACCGGCTGTCCTTCTCCTGGCGGCTCATGGCCTATCCCGAGGCGGCCATCGACTATGTGGTGGTCCACGAGCTGGCGCACATCCGGTACAAGGATCACAGCCGTGCGTTTTATGGGTTCATTGAGAGCGTCCTGCCCGATTATCGGGACAGGATCCGACTTCTTAAGGGGATATAGGAGGCATAGGATGAGGAAGGTCTACTTTGCCGGGTCCATCCGCGGCGGGCGGCAGGACGCGGCTCTATATGGGGAGATGATCGCCTTTTTGGAGGCGCGGGGCTGCCGGGTGCTGACGGAGCATGTGGGCCTCGAATCCCTTCAGGAGGCGGGGGAGAGGACCATGACCGAGGAGGAGATCTTCGATCGGGACATGGCCTGGCTCTGCGACAGCGATTTGGTGGTGGCCGAGTGCACCACCCCGTCCCATGGCGTAGGATACGAGCTTGCCCGTGCGCGGGACATGGCAAAGCCCGTCCATATCTTCTATGACCTCACCCGGGGCAGGCTTTCAGCCATGCTGGCGGGGGATCGAAGCTTTATCCTCCATCCTTATACATCCCGGCGGGAGCTGTTCGAGGCGCTGGATAGGATCATAGCGCAGTGACCATTTGACGAAGCGGAAGCGGTATAGTATACTTCCAACGATAGAACGAAGGAGAAGATCGACACCTTGCAAAGGACCCTGAAAAACGGTATAGCCTGGCTGCTCCTGCTGCTGATGCTGGCAGGGGGATGTATGACGCCGCTCTCGCAGCCGGCCCAGCCAGAGTTCCATGAGCGGGTGCCTTCGCCCACGTCCGCCCTGTCGGAGGAGCAGCAGGACCCCAATACCAGGCGGGAGCTGTCCTCTGAGGGGGTGCAGCTGCAATTCACGGAAGTTCGTTCCGCCGGCGACCTGCAGGGGGCCTATGCAGGCTGTGAGTGGGCAGATTGGTTCGAGCTGTACAACGCCGGGACCATGAGCGTCGATCTGGGCAAGCTGTACATCACGAACGATCCGGAGAAGCCCGACAAGCATCCGCTGCCTGAGACCGTGTTGGCGCCGGGGCAGTACATCGCTATCTGCTGCTGTGAGAAGCAGGAGCATCCCTCCGTGGCCATGGGCATCGCTCGCCGCGGGGAGACGCTGTACGTCTTCGGCGGCGATCGGCGTCAGATCTGTAAGATCACCGTACCGCCTCTGGACGACGACATCAGCTGGGCGGTGGCGGATGGTACCTGGGGTTATTGCACCGAGCCGACCCCCGGGCGGGCCAACGGCAAGGTCTTTGCAAGCTTGGATCCGGTACAGGTGGACACCCTGGGTGTGAGCGTTTCCGAGCTATTGATCGACGGCCGGTATGCGGCGGTGACTCCCGACGGGCGCTATTGCGACTTTGTGGAGCTCCACAACGATACCGATAACACCGTTTCTCTGAAGAATTGGTATTTGTCCGACAGCACGGACAAACTGGAAAAGTGGCCCATCCCGGACGTGGAGGTGCCTGCCGACGGATATCTGTTGATCCTGCTGGGCGGCGACGGCCAGCCGCGGGTTGACGGGCTCCTGCAGGCGGACTTTTCTATCAATCGCCGTGAGCAGGTGGTCCTGTACGACGCCGACGCCTTGGCCTATTCCGTATTCCATCTCCCGGAAAATCTGCGTTCCGACGTGTCCGTCGGGGCGAACGGAGAATATTATCTGAACCCGACCCCCGGTCGACAGAATGGCCCCGCATCCTATACTGCCTCCGATGGAGGCTGCTACGACTATACCGGCGTGTTCATCAGCGAGGTTTGCGCCTATGCGGGAGCGGGCAACAACGACTGGATCGAGCTATATAACGCCACTGGCGAAAAGGTGTCCCTGGATGGCTGGCAGATGCGCAAGGACAGGGAGGGGGAGAAGGTCATCGACCTTTCCGGCACCCTGGCTCCCGGCGGATATGCCGTGTTCGAGACCACCTCCCATGCGGAGCGCCAAAAGAACGGCGTGGGCTCCTTCGGCCTGTCCATGGGCGGGGAGACCTTGTATTTGATGGACGAAAAGGGCGGCTTGCGGGACGAGTATGCCACCGGCGTCCTGGAGCCCAACGTCAGCTCCGGCCGGGTGGAGGGCAACGGCAACATCGCCCGAGTCTTCTTCAGCAAGCCCACCAAGGGAGAGCGCAACAGCAGCCAGTATGCCCTGGGCTATGCCAAGGCACCGGTGTTCTCTGAAACAGGGCTGTATCAGACGGAATCCTTCCAGCTGACCCTGACCTCCGATGAGGGGGCCATCATCCGCTACACCTCTAACGGCAGCGAGCCCACGGCCTCGTCCTCCGTCTATTCGGGGCCCATCTCCATCACCAAGAACACGGTCATCCGTGCCTTTGCGCAAAAGGACGGCCTGCTCAACAGCGAGATCATCACCTATACCTTCCTCTTCGAGAAGCCGCACGATCTGCCCGTGATCTGCCTCTCCTTCGATCCCAAGGACAGGGAAGCCCTCTGGACGGCCCGTTCCAAGGATTCCAGCAGCAAGAAGCAGCGCAAGGGCTATTTCAGTTACTACGAGGGTGGCAAGCTCTCCACGGAGTTCCCGGCGGATTTCAAGACCAAGGGCGCCGGCACCCTGGGGTACGCCCAGGCCGCTTTGTCCATCCATCTTAGGGGCAAGTACGGCGTGAGCAGCGTCACCTATCCCTTCTTCAAGGAGTATGGCTGGCAGGAGTTTTCCTCCCTGTGCATCCGCAACTCCGGCCAGGACAACGCCCAGGCCCGCATGCGCGATTCCTACGCAAGCCGCCTCTGCTTCGGACTGAACATCGACGTGGCGGCCACCCGGCCCACGGCGGTGTACATCAACGGCAAGTACTACGGCCTCTATGATCTCAACGAGGACCAGAACGACGATTATCTTGCCACCCACTTTGGCATCAACAAGAACGACGTGGAGATCATTCGCTTCAACACGGTCCTGGTCAAGGGCAGCAAGACCGACTGGAAGCGCGTCATCGACTACGCCAAGACCAAGAACCTGTCCAAGGGCTCGGCCTATGAGGAGTTCGTGCAGTGGGTGGACCCGGATTACTTCATCGACTATCTGGTCTGCTCCACTTACCTCTGTAACAGCGACATGGCCAATCAGAAGTATTGGCACACCACGGACAACGCCATCCGCTGGCGGGCCATCTTCTATGACTTCGACTACGCCATGGGTTTCAACGGCGGCTCTTCAAAGCGCAGCATCATCAGCCATTTCTTCAACAAGGACGGCACGCCCACAGCTACCTCCCGGGTCTACACCCATATCCCCGTGGCCCTGGTGAAGAACCAGGAATGGCGCACCCGGTTCATCGAGCGGTATGTGGAGTTGACGGTGACCACCTTCGCACCGGAGCGGGCTGTGCGCATTCTCCAAGAGCTGCGGGACGAGATGGATTCTGAGATGCCGCGGCATATCAAGCGATGGGGAAGGCCCTCCTCCTACGACACCTGGCGGAAGAACGTGAACGCCCTGCAAAAATGGATGGAGAACCGTCCCGCCAACGCCTTAGAGGGCCTTCGCAAATATTTCAATCTGGACAAGAGCTATATCGACGAGTTGGTGGCCAAATATACCCCCCAGAATTAAGACATCCCTACACCAAAGGACGCGCTTTGTGCGCGTCCTTTTTATATATTTCAGGTAGAGATAAGAAAAGGTTGCAAAACAGTTTTGGGGATTGTACAATATCCGTAAGGCCTATGCCTATATTATTTTATGAATGAAGCGAGGTCAGCAAACATGGAAAAGAAGTACAGCAACTCGATCGGCGTCCTGGTCCCGGAGGTCATGCTTCCGCCCAAGGGAACGGATATGATGAAGTGGGCCGTGGTGGCCTGCGACCAGTTCACCTCCCAGAAGGAGTATTGGGAGGAGGCCCGGAAGATCATCGGAGACGCGCCCTCCACGCTGGACCTCATTCTGCCGGAGGCGTATCTGGGCAGCCCCGACGAGCCGGAGCGCATCGCCGCCATCAAGGCCAACATGAAGACATACCTGAAGAAGGGCATTTTGCAGAAGCAGCCTCAGGGCTTCGTGCTCATCGAGCGCACCGCCAACGGCAACACCCGCCACGGTTTGGTCATGGCTCTCGATTTGGAGGAGTACGACTACTCCAAGGGTTCCGGAACCCTGATCCGCGCCACCGAGGGGACCATTGTCTCCCGCATCCCGCCCCGCCTGAAGATCCGGGAGGGCGCAGCGGTGGAGCTGCCCCACATCCTGGTCCTCATCGACGATCCCGAGCGGACCGTCATCGAGCCCCTGGTGAAGAAGGCCGGGGAGCTGCCCTGCCTTTACGACACGGACCTGATGCTGGGCGGCGGCCACATCTCCGGCCGGCTGGTGGCAGAGGAGGGGGATGTGGAGAACGTCCTCACTGCCCTAACGAAGCTCGCTGACAAGGAAGCTTTCCAAAAGAAGTACGGCGATCATCCTGTGCTCCTGTTCGCCATGGGCGACGGCAACCACAGCCTGGCCACGGCCAAGGCCAACTGGGAGAAGATCAAGGCCACCCTGCCCGAGGCGGAGAGGGCCGATCATCCCGCCCGCTACGCCCTCATCGAGCTCAACAACGTCCACGACGAAGGCATCATCTTCGAGCCCATCCATCGGGTGGTCTTCGGCGTGGAGGGGAAGACCTTCCTCGACGCGCTGCAGAAGAAGCTGGCGGAGCAGAACGGGCCCGTGGAGGTCCTGCCGGTGGCGCAGAAGGCCGAGGGCGGCGAAAAGCACATCATCCCCTTCTTCTACGGCGACACGGAGGGCACCCTGGTGATCAGCGATCCGGCGGCGCAGCTGGCTGTGGGCACCCTGCAGAATGCCATCGACGCCGTGCTCAAGGACCTGGGCGGCGAGGTGGACTACATCCACGGCGACGACGTGGTGAAGGACCTGGCGAAAAAGCCCAACGCTGTGGGCTTCCTGCTGCCCACCATGCAGAAGGGCGAGCTGTTCTCCACCGTGGTCTATGACGGCGCCCTGCCCCGCAAGACCTTCTCCATGGGCGAAGCCGCCGAAAAGCGCTACTACCTGGAAGCCCGGCTGCTGGAGAAATAACGAAATCCAATCCTATACAATAGCGAAAGGAACGGCAGCGTTGCCGTTCCTTTCGCATGGGAGAGAGGGTATTGGGATAAGAAGCTTTTTCAGCTGATCACTCTGTTTGCAATCAGTGTACCGCTGAAACCTTAAACGAACCTTAAACAATATATAAATGTTTTTAGCTTCGCGGCGTCAGGACCCCCCTCAGGTCATAGATAGCGTGCCGGGGGCACTTCACCGCGCACATGCCGCAGGAAAGGCACAGCCCTTCGTCGATGGCAGATAAGTTGTCTACGACCTTGGCTGCACCGGAGGGACAGGCCTTTTCGCAGATGCCGCAGCCGATGCAGGACACAGTGCAGGCAGCGCGAGCCAACTTGCCCGGGTCCTTGTTGGAGCACTTCACCACCATAGGGCTGCCCGCCTCGTGGAGATGGATGATACCCCGGGGACACTCGATGACGCAGGCGCTGCAGCCCTGGCATTTGGTTTCGTCCACCTCCGCCGCGCCATTCGGATTGAACGAGATGGCGTCAAAGGGACAGATGCTCACGCACATGCCGCAGCCGATGCAGCCATAGCTGCAGCTAATATTACGGCAACCGTCGTTGCAGGCGACCAGGGCCACCTGGTGAGGGAACCGTTTCTCCATGTCAACCCCTCCTTTCGTAAGGCGTGTCGGCCAGAGGGAGGCTGGTCCGCCGTTTCCCGTCCAGCTGATAGTAGGCTTCCGCAATGGCCGGGGCCGTGGGGATGGAGGTGATCTCGCCGATGCCGATGGCCCCGCAGGCTACGTCCAGACCCGGTTTATCCACCACGATGGCCTTGATCTCGGGGATCTCGTGGGCCCGGAACAAGCCCAGCTTGCCGAACTTGTCGATGGGCTTGCAGTTTTCGTCGATGGGGTACTGCTCCCTGAGGGCGTAGCCCATGCTCATAACCACGCCGCCCTCGATCTGCCCCTCGCAGGAGAGGGGGTTCACGGCTTTGCCCACGTCGTGGACCGCCACCATGGATTCGATCTTTCCGGTGACTTTATCAAGGACGCACATTTGAGTGGCGTATCCGTAGGCCACGTGGGACACGGGATGGGGTACGTCCGCCCCCAGCTTGTCGGTCTTGGCGAGATACTCCCCATAGAACACTTCGCCGTTCAACTCCTTCAGCGTCCTGGTATTCAGCGCCTCCGTCAGCTTTTCGCAGGCCCTTCGGCAGGCTTCGCCAGTGACAAGGGTCTGGCGGGAGCCGGAGGAGTCGCCGGAATCGGGGGCGATCCAGGTGTTGGACCGCTCGTAGACGATGTCGTCCCGACCGAGGGGCGTATTGGTCACCACCATCTGCACCAGCACGGTCCCCAAGCCCTGACCGATGCAGGAGGCGCCGGCGTAGATGTGGACCTTGGCGTCCTCCTCCACGATCAGCTTGCAGCGGCCCCAGTCGGGGAGCCCCACGCCCACCCCGGAGTTCTTCATGGCACAGGCGAGGCCCACGGGCTTGCCCGCGGCCACGGCGGCGTCGTAGTAGGGGCGTATGGCTTCCAGCGTCTCCACAAGGCCCGTTTCCGCTCCTACGATCTGGCCGTTGGGCAGCTCCTGCCCGGGGCGGATGGCATTGCGGTAGCGGATCTCCCAGGGGGAGATGCCGATCTTCTCCGCCATCTCGTTCAACAGGCTCTCGATGGCGAAGCAGGTCTGGGTTACGCCGAAGCCCCGGAAAGCCCCGGCGGGGGGATTGTTGGTGTAGTAGGCCGTGCCCTCGATCTCGAAGTTCTGATAGTTGTAGGGGCCGGAGGCGTGGGTGCAGGCCCGCTCCAGCACGGGGCCGCCTAAGGAGGCGAAGGCGCCGGTGTCGGAGTATACGGAGGCCTTGACGCCCTGAATGATGCCGTTCTCATCGCAGCCGATGGTGAAGTCCATCCAAAAGGGGTGGCGCTTGGGATGGATGAGTAGGCTCTCCGCCCGGCTCAGCTTTACCTTCACGGCCCGGCCGGTCAGGTAGGTGATGAGGGCCGCGTGATGCTGGACCGTCATATCCTCCTTGCCGCCGAAGCCGCCGCCCACCAGTTGGTTCTGGACCCGGACCTTCTCGCTGCCCAGCAGGAGCTTGCACTCGTGGAGGGTGGTGTGGGAGGATTGGTCCGTGGACAGCACTCGCACGTAGCCGTCCTCATCCCAGTAGGCCACGGCGCACTCGGGCTCCAGGAAGGCGTGCTCCGTCCAGGGGGTCTCGAAGTGCTTGGAGATCACGTATTTCGACTTGTCGATGGCGCCGGTGGCGTCGCCCCGGGACACGTGCTTATAGGCCTGGACGTTGTCCGCCTCCTCGTCGAAGACTCGGGGGGCGTCGGGCTGCCGCGCCTCCTCGGGTCCGTGAACGGCGGGCAGGGGCTCATAGGTCACCTTGACGAGCTTCTTGGCCTTCTCCAAGATCTCCTGATCCTCGGCCACCACCAGGGCGATGGGGTCTCCCAGCCAGTGGGTGAGCCCGCCCACGGGGATGAGGGAGTACTGGTCGTGCTTGATATGGCCCACTTTGTTCTCCCCGGGGATGTTCTCGGCGGTGATGACCGCCACCACGCCGGGCAGGGCTTTGGCCTTGCTCGTATCGATCCCCAGCACCCGTGCTCGGGGGTACTGGCTGCGGACGGCGGAGCCGTAGGTCATGTGGGGCATATACCAGTCGTCCGGGTACTTGCCATAGCCCAGCACCTTTTCGTCCACGTCCAACCGGTGGACGCTGCTGCCCAGCTTCCAATCCGTCTCGGAGGGCTCCGGAATGACGCCCGCCTTTTTCAGTTTCGCCGCCAGCTCAATGGCCTTGATGATCTTCACGTAGCCCGTGCAGCGGCAGTAGTTGTTGCGGATGGCGTAACGGATCTGCTCCTCCGTGGGATCGTCCACCTTGTCCAGCAGCGCTTTGGCGCACAGCACCATGCCAGGGATGCAGAAGCCGCATTGGACGGCGCCCGCCTCTCCGTAGGCGTAGGTATAGAGCTTCTTCTCCCAGTCGGACAAACCCTCCACGGTGAGGATGTGCCTGCCTTCCAGATTGTCCGTCTTCGGCACACAGGCACGGCAGGTCTCCCCGTCGATGATCACGGTGCAGGCTCCGCAGCCCCCCTCTGAACAGCCGTCCTTCACAGAGGTCAGATGGAGCTCGTCCCGAAGGAACCTAAGCAGGCTCTGATTCTTCTCTGCCGTGACCGATCGTCCGTTCACATAGAATGTAGCCATGATTCTCCTTTTTAGACCAGCAGATAGGGGTAGCCCTTCAAGACCGTCAGGATCAGCACCTCGATGTCCTTATCCAGGTCGTTCTCCTTGGTCAGGTCATACTTTTTCTCCGCGCCGTTCAGCCGGACCTTCACCTGCTTCTTCTTCAGGTTGGTCACGCAGAAACCGGCGTTGGTGCTGTCCGCAAAGTCCTTCTCGTTCTCGAACAGGGTGAACTTGTCCTTGTAGGGCCGGGAGGCGTAGGGGCAGAAGGAGGCGCAGTTGCCGCACTCGTTGCACAGGTAGTCGAGATGCAGGATCTGAGGCTCCTTCCTGCCGGGCACCCGGATGGCGGCGTTAGCCCGGTTGGGACAGACGGACACGCAGTTTTCACACAGCTCGTTGCAATGCATGCACACGTCCTCGGGATCGCCGGCGAGCTTCACCAGGCTCTTGCGTTCGATCAGCTTCCCTTCGCCCACCTCGGCGCCCTTGGGCAGGGCGTACTGCCGCGTTTCGCCCACGATAGCTTCCGTGGCCGCCAGCGCGTCCGCCATGGCTTCCACCACGGTGGCCGGGCCGCGCCGGGCGTCGCCCAGCACGAAGACCTTCCCGTTCCGGAGGACGGGCCGCCCCTTCTCGTTGAGGGCCGCGCCGTAGGCAAGGAGAACATCGGTGTCCACCTTCTCACCCAGGGAAGCGATAAGGGAGGAGCAGGGGAGGGAGACCTCTTCGCCCGTGTCCACGGGGCTGCGGCGGCCGGAGGCGTCGGGCTCGCCCAGGACCATCTTATGACACAGCAGGCTTTCCCCGTTCGCTTTCATAGGGGCCAGCAGCTCCTGGAACGCTACGCCCTCCTTCAGGGCTAACAGCATCTCCTCCTCATCGGCGGGCATATACTTCTTGGTGCGGCGGTAGACGATGGATACGTCCTTCACCCCGGGGACCCGCAGGGCCGCCCGGGCGCAGTCCATGGCCGTGTTGCCTGCGCCAATGACGATCACGTGCTCACCCAAATCCACGGGTTCGTTGGCTTTCAGCTTCTTTAGGAACTCGATGGCGTTGTATTCCTTCCCGCCGATGTTCAGCCGGGAGGCCTTCTCGGCGCCCACAGCCAGCAGGATATAGTCAAACTTCTTCTCCAGCTCCGCCAAGGACGGGGCGGGTGCACCCAGCACGAAGGTGGCGCCCAGGGAGGAGACCAGCTTCACGTCCCGGTCGATGGCCGCGGCGGGGATGCGGAAGGCGGGGATCACATGGCGGACCGTGCCACCCAGCTCCTCCTCCTTCTCAAACACCGTGACCTTGGCACCGGCGCGGGTCAGATAGAAGGCCGCCGCCATGCCTGCGGGGCCGCCGCCGATGACGGCTACCTTGGCCTTCGTCATATGCTCCTTCTTCACGCCTCGGGCTATGAGGGCGCCGAAGCCCTTGCGGGCGGCGGTGAGCTTGGCTTTGCGGATGTTGACGCTCTCGTCGTAGAAGTTCCGGGTGCAGCGGCCCATGCAGGGATGGGCGCAGATGGTGCCCGTGATGAAGGGTAGGGCATTCTTCTCGGTGATGAGCTTCAGGGACTCGGGGTACTTGCCCTTTTCATTCAGCGCCAGGTATCCGGGGATGTCCTGATGGATGGGGCAGCCATCCTGGCAGGGGGCCGTGAAGCAGCTCAAAAGCGGCACCTGCTCCTGGCTCTTGCGGGAGGGCAGGGGTTTGATGGGCTTGCGATGGTGTACATCCTGGGCCGCTCTGTCGCTGAGGGCCCGGACCGCCGCCGGATTCACACCTGTGAAGGGCTTATAAGCGCAGCGGGAGACCTCATTGGCCAGCTCCTGGAACCGGTCATAGCCGCCGGGCTTCAAAATGGTGGTGGCCACGGTGATCGGCCAGATGCCGGCCCTAAACAACGCCTTGAGGTTGAAGGCGTCCGCGCCGCCGGAGAAGGACAGCCGGAGCTTCCCGTCGAACTCCTCCGCCATGCGGGCGGCCATCTCGATGGTCAGCAGGTACAGGGATTTGCCGCTCATGTACATCTCCTCGCTGGGGAGCTCACCCGCCTTCACGTCCACGGGGCAGGTGTTGCTGAGCTTGAGGCCGAAGGAGACGCCGTTCTCCGCCGCCAGGGCCAGGAGCCGGTGGAACATGGGCACCGCGTCCTTGTACTGCAGGTCCTCCCTGAAGTGGTGATCGTCGAAGGCGACGTAGTCGAACCCAGCTTCGTCGAGGCGCTTGCGGGCGAAATCGTAGCCCAATATGGTGGGGTTGCACTTCACCAGGGTGTGGAGCTTCTTCTCGGTGATGAGATAACGAGCGATGCTCTCGATCTCCTGAGGCGGGCAACCGTGGAGGGTGGAGATGGTGACGCTGGTGCAGATGCGGGGGTCGATGGCGTCGATGTAGTCAGCCATCTCCGGCAGCTGCTTCTTGGCTTCCTTCAGGGCTTTCTTGAACGCTTCCGTGTGGGAGGCATCCTTCATACCTTCGATGAAGGTGTCGATCTTCGGCGTCTGGATGCCGGCGAGGTCGTAGCCTACGCTCATGTTGAACATGAACCCATTGGGATCGCCCAGGTGCCAGAGCTTAGAAATGATCTTGATGATAACATAGGCATTCACATACTCCGTAAAGGCCTGGGGCACGGTCAGTTCCGTGGACCACTCGCAGTTGTAGCCCTCGTCATCCGCCTTGATGCAGGGGCGGTTGATACACTTTGCCAGGTCCTCACCGTCCATCTTCTGCACGGTCTTCAGCTCGAAGAATCGGGCGCCGGTGAAGTACCCGGCGATGATGTTCTCGGAAAGCTGGGTGTTGGGACCGGCGGCGGGGCCGAAGGGGGTCTCGATCCGCCCGCCGAAAAGGGGCAGCCCCGGCCGCTCCGCCTCGTATTTGGCATGTACGCCGAACACGGTGCCCTCCTGGGCGTATTCCTGCAACACTCGGTTGAGAAGCTTATCAAAGGGGATGGGATTCATTCGTTCGCTCATAGATCATTTCCTCCTGAATCGTTTATCCGTTATAGCTGTCGAGAGCCTTCCAAAGCTTGATGCTCTCCTCCATGGTGTGGGCGTTGATGGCCTCCTCGTCGATGCCCACCAGCTTCCGTTCCTGCATGAGGATGCGGCCGGCGCACATGGTGAACTCGCACTGGCGGCCCGTCATGCCGAAGATCATGTGGCCGTCGATGTTGGCGCCGGAGAAGGGGGAGAAGGGCTTGTAGTCCATGACGATGATGTCCGCGGCGTAGCCCTCTTTGAGCTTACCCAGCTTGTCGGGGAAGTACTTCGATGCGATCTTCGCGTTGTTTTCAAAGAGCATCTTGGTCACCTCGCCCCAGGCCACGTTGGGCATGCAGGCGTTGTGCCGCTGGATGATGAGGCTCACCTTCAGAGCTTCCAGCATGTCGAAGGTGTAGCTGTCGGTGCCCATGCCCACCAGGATGTCCTTGGCCATCATCTGGCGGATGGGGGAGCAGCCCACGGCGTTGCCC
>CACWJZ010000014.1 GCA_902761365.1 uncultured Eubacteriales bacterium
GGGCATCTCCCAGCCGCCGAAGTCCACCATGGTGGCGCCCGCCTTCACGTGGGCGTCGTAGAGTTGGGTCCGTTTGAGCTCGCTCATGAAAATCCTCCTACATATTTTTTCTGGTAAATTATCCGCATTTGGCGCGGGGAAACAAAAAAGGCGCATAGCACTCCAAGGAGCACGCTGCGCCTCCGTTCTTTGCCTGAGAGATTCCCGGGGCATGGCCCCCGGTTGCACCTTCGGCGTGAGGGAAGACCCCCACTTTCCGGAGCTTCGTCCCGGCCCGATCCTTTTGCCTGAGAGTTTTTGCGTGTCCCCTTCGGCGCCGCCAGACGGCGGTCTCTCCCGGGCCGATCATCCGAAGCCTATTCGGTTTTCTACGTATCAAAGTACCACGTTTGGGGTGGGATTGTCAATATTTTTAATAGGATATACTTCATGCAATCAGCCTCTTTCCCTTTCCAAAAAGAAAAGGGTGCATTTATATGCCATTCTTGCTATACTGATGGAGAAAGACGATGAAAAACCGAAAAGCGGATTTCAACAAACACAAAGGGGGTTCGCCATGCTCACCACGCCCAAATCCCTTTGCCGCGGCTGCCTGCTGCTGGCGGTCCTGGTTTTGTTGTGCCTCATGCCGGGGAGCGCCCGGGCCAACGCTCCTGCGCCTGACCCATATTGGAAGACGATCATTCTGTCTGATACCAGCGAGGTGGCTTCTATCGCCGTGTACGTGGATGGGCCGGAAGGGATTTTTCGTCTGTTCGAGACCTTCGAGAGCGAGCACACGAAGGACCAGACCATCCACTTCGAGCGCCCGAGAGATGCAGCCCGCTTCTATATCGAGGTCACCCTGGCCGACGGGACCATCCAGAGCTCCCAGCCCGTGGACGGGTCCGAAAAGCGGCAGACCCTCCGATACGACGTCCAAGCCAACACGCTGAAGAAGGTCATCACAAATCAGCTTGGATGGTTGTTTTTTCCGCTGATTATGTTTATCCTGTTTCTGCCATTGGCTTTTACGATCGCGGTAGAAGTGATTGTGGCGGTTTGTTATCAGTTTAATCGCCTGGGAAACGTGCTCCTAATCAATCTCGTCACCAACCTGCTGATGAACTGCCTGCTCTTCTATCTGCGATCGATGATGAAAGGCCAGAGCACTCTATGGGTCACCGTCCTGCTGGAAATCGTCGTAGTAGTCGTGGAATATCTCTTCTACACAAAGAAGTATCCTGACTACACAAAAGGCAAGCGCCTGTCCTATACCTTGGTTGCCAACGCTATAAGCTGGGGCCTGTTTGAGTTGGTCATGAAATTCTTCGGTATTTAAATGCGCCGCGCAAACGGCCGTCTTTTCTCCACATCATCCCGTATATCCCTTTGCTTTTCTTTTTCGGCACCTTTTTCTTTTCCCATGAAAAGAAAAAGGTGCAATTATATCCCATTCCTGCTATACTAAAAAGGATGGAGACCAAGTTCAACAAAAAGGTACAGAAGCACCGCCGCCGCATCCTGCCGGGGAACTGGCAGGAGAAGCTGCCCCTGCGCCCGGTTCTCTTTTTGCTGGGGATGCTGCTGGTGGTGTTCGTGGCGATATTGGTGAACCAGCCCGCCGACAGCTACCTCAACAACGCGGAGATCGACGTGCTGCGCCGCAAGGGCACCCTGCGGGTGGGCATCGACGAGGACGTGTACGGTCTGAACCGGCGGGGCATGGGCCTGGAGCCCACCATGTGCGCCGCCCTCTCCCAGGTGATCTTCAACAACGACGACGGCTGCGAGACCCGGCCCGTGACCCGGCACACGGTGGCCTGGCAGATGAGCGAAGGGAACATCGACATCGCCATCATGAGCCTGGACAAGCTCTCGGGCAAACCATATATCGCCACCGAGGCCCCCTTCTACCGAGACCCCTGCGTGCTCCTGGGGTACACGGTGCCCCCCAAGGCGGACCTTTCCGAGAAGCGGATCGCCGTCCTCCACGACACTCCCGCCTACAACGTGGTCAGCAAGTACCAGCAGGACGAGGCCGACGGCCTGACCATCGTCCCCTATGCGGCCTACTACGATATGCTGGTGGCGGTCCGGGCCGGGTCCGTGGACGCGGCGTGCCTGCCCCGGACCGTGGCCCTGTCCCACCGGGACAAGGGCATGACCATCTCCACCTACGCCCTGGGGACCGTGGACTACCACGTGATCGGCACCAGCGAGCAGAAGGATCTGATCGCGCTCATCGACAGCCAGCTGGTCACCTGGGCCAACGACGGTACGTTCCGGCGGTGGTACGAGGCTTACGACCTGGTCTACGATTTGAGCTGAAGGCAGCATGATCCTCGCTGCACGCAACAAAACGGCCAGGGGACCGCTGGGACGATCCGTGGATCGCCCGCCCGGCGAAAGTGGTTGACGGCAGCGGAGATATTCGATATAGTAAAAGATAACGATCCACTCCTTTATTCGGAGGTCAGTGTATGAATCAGTATTACAGCATCCAGGGCGGGCGGCGGCTCGAGGGGACCGTGACCATCAGCGGCGCCAAGAACGCGGCGGTGGCCATCATCCCGGCGTCGATCCTGGCCGGAGAGTGCTGTATCTTGGAGAATCTGCCCACCATCCAGGACGTGCAGACTTTGAAGCATATCCTCTCCCGCATGGGCGCCCAGGTGGACTTCACCCGAGGCGACTGCATGCGGGTGGACCCCACCCCCATCAACACTGTGGACGCCACCTTCCCGGAGGTGGGCGCCATGCGCGCGTCCTACTACCTGCTGGGCGCCATGCTGGGCGCCTACGGCGAGGTGGAGCTGGCCCTGCCCGGCGGCTGCGTCATCGGCCCCCGGCCCATCGACCAGCACATCAAGGGCCTTCGGGCCCTGGGCGCCAACGTGTACATCGATGAAAGCCGGAACGTGGTCCGAGCCCAGGCCAAGAAGCTGCGCGGGGCGGAGATCTTCTTCGATCTGGTGTCCGTGGGCGCCACCATCAACCTGATGCTGGCCGCCTGCAAGGCCGAGGGGCAGACGGTCCTGCAGAACGTGGCCAAGGAGCCCCACGTGGTGGACGTGGCCAACTTCCTCAACATGATGGGCGCGTCCATCAAGGGCGCGGGCACCGACGTGATCCGCATCCAGGGCCGCAAGAAGCTCCACGGCTGCAGCTACGCCGTGATCCCGGATCAGATCGAGACCGGCACCTACATGATCGCCGCGGCCGCCACCCGGGGCGACGTGATCATCAAGAACGTGATCCCCACCCATATGGAGGCCATCACGGCCAAGCTCCTGGAGAGCGGGGCCCAGATCGTGGAGGGCGACGACGGCCGGGAGTTCTACCTCCGGGTGAAGATGGACGGGCGGCCCCGGGGCGTGAACATCAAGACCGCCGTGTACCCCGGCTTCCCCACGGACCTGCAGCAGCCCATGATGGCGTATCTCACCACCGCCGCCACCAACTCCGTGGTGGTGGAGAACATTTTCGAGAACCGGTTCAACCACGTGAAGGAGCTCCGCAAGATGGGCGCCTCCATCAGCGTCAGCAAGCGCACCGCCCGCATCCGGGGCGTGGAAAACCTGCGCGGCGCGGACATCCACGCCACCGACCTTCGGGCCGGGGCGGCGCTGATCGTGGCCGGCCTCTCGGCCAACGGCGAGACCAAGGTCCGGGGCATCGAGTACATCGACCGGGGCTATGAGCACCTGGAGCACAAGTTCAACGCCCTGGGCGCCAGCATCACCAGGATAGAGGAAGAATAAAGTATACTATTTTGCTGCTTTTTCTCCTTAGACAAAGAGGAAAAGCGGCGGAAAAAGAGAAACGCAAGAAGAGCAACGGGAAGTACAGCGTAAGCCATACTTCCCGTTAAATTCTTTTGGGCACCTTTTCTTTTCGAAGAAAAGGTACGAAATTTTCATTTATACCGCTGCACAAACCGTTCCATGCGGTCCATGGCCTCCTCGATATTCTTGAGGCTGGCGGCGTAGGAGCAGCGGACGAAGCCCTCGCCCCGGCTGCCGAAGGCGTTGCCGGGGACCACGGCCACCCGCTCCTCCCGCAGGAGCGCTTCCGCGAACTGCTCCGAGGTGAGGCCCGTGGAGGTGATGTCAGGGAAAATATAGAAGGCACCCCGGGGCTCGAAGCAGTGGAGCCCCATGCGGTTGAGCCGGTCAAAGATGTACCGCCGCCGCTGGTCGTAGGCCCGGCGCATCTTCTCCACGTCGTCGAATTCACCCCGCAGCATGCCGTTCAGGGCCTCGGTGGCGGCCGCCTGGCTCATGGTGGAGGCGCACATGATCACGTATTGATGGACCTTCAGCATCTGGGACACGAACCGTTTGTCCGCGGCTACGAACCCCAGCCGCCAGCCGGTCATGGCGAAGGCTTTGGAGAAGCCGGAGATGAGGATGGTTCGTTCCTTCATGCCCGGGATCTGGGCGATGGACACATGGTCGCCGGAATAGGTTAGCTCCCCGTAGATCTCGTCGGAGATCACGGGGATATTCGTCTTTTCAAGGACCGCCGCCAGCTCCTCCAGCTGGGGCCGGGTCATTATCCCGCCGGTGGGGTTGTTGGGGTAGGGGAGTACCAGCGCCTTGGTCCTGGATGTGACGGCGCCCTCCAGCACGTCCCCCCGGAGGGCGAAGCCGTCCTCGGCGTAGGTGGGCAGCAGCACGCTCCTGCCCCCTGCCAGCAGGGCGCCGGGGCTGTAGGAGATGTAGCTGGGGTCCGGGATCAGCACCTCGTCGCCCGGGTCGATGAGCACCCGCATGGCAAGGTCGATGGCCTCCGACGCGCCTACGGTGATGAAGATCTCGGTCTTGGGATCGTATTCAAGTCCGAACCGGGCGAAGAGGTAGTCCGCCACCGCCTGCCGAAGCTGGGGCGTGCCCGCGTTGGGGGTGTAGGCGGTCTCACCGGCGCGCAGGGACGCCATGGCCGCGTCCCGGATATGCCAGGGAGTCACGAAATCCGGCTCGCCGATGCCCAGGGACACGGTCCCCTCCATGGCGTTAGCGAGGTCGAAGAACCGGCGGATGGGGGAGGGATGGATGGCTTTCGCCTTCTCGGAGATCAGGGCGTCGATGTTCATAGGCTCACGACCATGCGCTTGTCGCCGGGCTGCTTTTCGAAGATGACGCCGTCGGTCTTGTAGCGCTTCAGGATGAAGTGGGTGGCGCAGCTCTGGACGTTGTCGAGGATGCTGAGCCGCTCGGACACGAACCGGGACACGGCTCGGATGTTCTTGCCCTCCACGATGAGCATGAGATCGTAGGCCCCGGACATGAGGTAGCAGGCCTTCACCTCGTCGAACAGGTACAGCTGCTCGGCGATGGCGTCAAAGCCCCGGTTCCGCTCCGGCTGGACCTTCACCTCGATGAGGGCGCTGATGGTCTCTTCTTCCAGATGTTCCCGGTCGATGAGCACCGTGTACCCGCGGATGACGCCGGACGCCTCCAGCCCCTCGATGCGGGCCTTCGCCTCCGCCGCGGTGATCCCCAGCAGCACGCCAACCTGCTCCGGCGTCCGTCGGGCGTCCTCCTCCAAAATCTCCAGCAATGCCGTGTCGATCCTATCCATAGGCATCTCCCTTCGTATTCGTTATGGTATATTGTATACGATTATAGCGGTTTTTCTGCGTTTGTCAACCGAAATGGGACGGGCAAGCCCGTCCCCTACGATGTATCGTCGTATCGTCATAGTATGGTAGGGCGCTCGGTGTTGCGTCACCTGAGATACAAACAGTCGTACCAATGGACAAACGCGATGCCGTTGACCGTGATCCGCTCGTTCTCGGGCAGCAGCTCCGACCAGCGCCGGCCGTAGCGGTCCAGGGCCCAGTCGTCCCGGTTGTACCGCTGCCAGAGCAGGGTCCGGCCGTCCCGGTTCAAAAACTGCAGGGAGGCCACGCCCTCCGCGTAGGCGCTCAGGTCCATGACGGCGATGCAGTCCGTCCGGTTTCCGTCCAGGACCAGGTCGCAGCGCCCCACCACGTCCAGCACGCCTTCCCGCTGGGCGGTGTAGGCGGCGCCATCCCGCACGATGAGCCCCCGAGCCGTGGGGTGGATGTCGTTGCCCCGGTTGTCCTCGCCGAAGCCCCAGTTGGCCATGAACTCGTCCCCGTCCAGGAAGGTGGTCAGGGTCCGGACCCCGTCCTCGTCCCGTTCAGCGGAAAGGAAGCGGGTATGCCCGTCCTGGAGCTGGCCCACGAAGGTCCACACCTCCTGGGCCGCGCCGGAGTTGGTCACGGGCTCGATCATCAAGTCGCCCGCCTTGAGCGCGGGGGCGGGCTCCACCACCCGGGCGGTGAAGCTGACGCCCTCCAGGCCGTGGACCCGGGCCTTGCCCGTGACGGCCATGTCGTAGGCTACGTCCAGCTTCCGGCTGGGCAGATCGTA
The DNA here is from genome assembly GCA_902761365.1 of uncultured Eubacteriales bacterium. Classification (GTDB taxonomy): domain Bacteria; phylum Bacillota; class Clostridia; order Christensenellales; family CAG-138; genus RUG472. The sequence continues at coordinate 6,384 of CACWJZ010000014.1, forward strand.
CATGCCCCACACCAGCGTTTCCCCCAGCCGGGGCACGATGCCCCAGCCCAGCATCTCCTCCCACACCACGGGGAAGGGGGCTTCATCCTTCCAGATAACCTCGTAGGGCGGCAGCAGCAATGGCAGTTGTTTCATGATCTTTTCTCCTTTCATCCGGTACGGATAGGCGGCGCGGAACCGGTCCCGGGCGGCGCTGAGCCGGCTCTTCACCGTGCCCTCGGGGATGGACAGCCGCCGGGCGATCTCCTTCTGGGGCATCTGCTCCAGGTAGAAGAGCCGTAGCATCCGCTCGTCCCGGAGGCTGAGCTGGGCCAGGGTCTCCGCCACGGCGGTGTCGGGCGCCTCCTCGGCGGGCACGTCGGGCAGCTCCTCTACGGGCGTCTCCCGCCGCCGGGCCTTGGCGCGGCACCAGTCCCGCCACTTATTCCGGGCGATGCTCAGGAGCCAGGGGCGAAAGGCATCCTCGTCCTGCAGGCTCGGGAACGACCGAAAGGCGGCCAGATACGTTTCCTGCAGGATGTCCTCGGCGTCCGGGCCGCTCACGCGGAACTTCACCCAGCGCTCCACGACGACGCGATTCGCCGCCAGCAGCGTTTCAAAGTCCATGCGCGCACCTCCTTTCCGTTTGGTTTCACCCTGATAGACGATGCAGAGAAGCCAAAGGTTCACTTTTCCAATATATATATATTTGCCGCTTTTTCTTTTCAAGCTGAAAAGCAAAAGCGGCGCAAAAAGAAAAGCGCATATGGGATAGGGAGAACAGCCGTGAACGCCATGCTCCCCCCATGAAGTTCTTTTGGATGCCCCTTTTCTTTCAGGAAAAGGGGCGCGCTTCATGTCACTCTCCCTGTGGATTCGTGCCCTGTGTCGAAGGATGAGCTGCCCCCCCATTTTGCTTACCGAAGCAACCACTCCGGTAACTCATCGTATACGATCGGTCCTTTTTTGCCCGAGTCATCCATTATAACGAATCGACCTTTATGCTTTCGCGGATCTTCACGCGGCGATTTTACCACAACTCCGGGTATCTTATTGGCCCATTTTTCAAACACTCGAATCAATTGTTCCTTGTCAGCCTCGTCATCATACAGCCTTTGTGATTGAACCTGAAGAACGAATGCGGGTTCAAATCCTACGGAAACTCCATTCTCCAAATAGAATCCTTTGAGGACCGGCCTGTTCTTTTCAATTAAATCCTTGCGCCCTTTGAGTTGACATTCCCATTTCAATTGTGGGTACTGATGTCGCAAAGTCTCCGCAAGATACAATTCGATACAAGTTTTTATGGTATAGAATTCTTCAACCGGCTTTGTCTTATAACTCTTCATGACACAGTCCCACAGTGGTATCAAGGATTCCGGCGTGTAATCCCCTTCAAACTGCAGATAAACACACATATTATGAATCCTTGCATCGAGATTCTCCATGAACCAGGCAAAAATCGACAGCGCCTATTTTTTCGTCATTTCACCAAAAGGCTTATCGATTACAGGCGGCATTGCTACAGATACATAATCAGATTCGCTGATTGGTATTTCCTTACCCCTGAAAAACATATCGCCTATCCTGCTTTCAATTTTTCCTTCCCCCATGCCGCAGGCATGGATTTCACGCGCCGCAGACGCATTTCATTTGCGCAGCACATTTCACGCACGCACAGCGCGCATTTCACTTGCCGAAGGGAAATATCGTGCGCAGCATGAATTTCACTTGCCGCAGGCAAATCTCACTGCTTCGGCGTGCCGCCGAACGTCTCCTTCACCTTGTCCTTGGCGTCCGCGTAGATCTCGCTGCTCCGGGCCTTGGCCTCGGCCATGACGCCGGGGGCCTTCTCCTTGGCTTCGGCATAGACCTCCTGAGCGGCCTTCTTGGCTTCGATGGCGTAGTCCTTATAGTCCACCTTCCCGTCGCCGTTCACGTCCTGGACGCCCTCGGGGTTGTTCTCCTTCACCTTCTCGGTCACCTTCACGGCGGCCACGGTCCCGGCCACGGTGGTGCCGAAGCCCAGCAGTTTACTCAAAAAGCCCATAGGTCAACCTCCTTATATAGTTTAGATATAGTATATCGTTTTTTAGCCTCGTCTTCAAGAAAAATACTTCCGCCAGGGCAGCGCGTCCTTCCACACAAAGCGTCGCTCCAAGAAGTCCGTGCACCTGCCGATCAAAAACCCGTTCACCATGGCGCAGATCACGGTACCCAGCTTCACGCCCTCGAACCGCCAGAGGCCGAAAAAGGCGAAGGACATGAGCACCGCCACGACGCAGCTCACGCAGTCGTAGACCGTCTTCACCCTGTGGGTGGGCTTCTCTAGCTTCAGGGCCAGCTCCTTCACCAGCAGCTCGTAGGCCTCCGGGGCGATGTAGGTCTTGAAGAAGCAGGCGATGCTGACCGCCCCCAGCAGGATCCCCAGCACGTACCACAATATCCTCAGGGCGAAGCTGTCCGCCGGGAAGCTCTGGACCAGCTTCATCCATCCGTCCAGCAAAAAGCCGTACAGCACGGCCGTGACGAAGGAAAAGAGAAAGTAGGGCCGGAATTTCTTCACCGCCAGAGCCGTGAACAGGAGCAGGATCGCCTGAAGGGTATACTCCGCCATCCCGAAGGTGAAGAAGGGCCAAAGGGGGTTCAGCTTAAGATACAGCAGGTAGGCTGGCGCCACCACCATGGATACGCCGAAATCGGCCCGGGTCATGAGCGCCACACTGAAGCTCAGGCCCACCATGCCCAGCACGTAGGCGGCTTCCGTATACAGTACCGGTTTTTTCACCTGGGTCCCTCCCTTGAAGTTTTCGTCAGTATACCACGGCTTCAAACCCGGCGCAAGTTGCCCGTTGCCAAAGGGCGAAAAAGAGGGTAAAATGAGAAAAAACGAAACGGGAGCGCGCATACCTATGGGCAACACCTTCTTCTTCACCTGGGAACCGCTGTTGATGGCCTGGCTCCAGGCCCATCTGGGCAGCTTCGGCATCACGCTGGCCACCCTCTTCTCCATGTTCGGGGAGGAGATGGCCCTCATTTTGGTCATGGGCTTCTGCTACTGGAGCTACAACAAGGAACTGGGCAAGTTCATCGGCCGCAACGCCTGCGTGGCCATGGTGGCCAACCCCATGATCAAAAACGTCTTCCTGCGGCTTCGGCCCTACATGGTCTGCCCCGAGGTCAAGTGCCTCAAGCCTGTGGACCCCAGCGCCGACATCATGGACATCGCCGCCCAGGGCTATTCCTTCCCCAGCGGCCACTCCTCCGGCTCCGTGTCCGCCTACACCTCCGTGGGCGTGTTCCTGAAAAAGAAATGGGCCATCCTCGTCGCCGTCCTGATCCCCCTCTGCGTGGGCGTCAGCCGATTCTGCGTGGGCGTTCATTTCCCCACGGACGTGCTCTTCGGCTGGGCCCTGGGGCTGTTCGTGGTGCTGATCGTGCCCTTCGTCCAGAAGAAATTCGAAAAGCGGTGGGTATTCTACCTGATCCTGCTTCTGCTCATGCTCCCCGGCTGGTTCTATTGCAAGACCAACGACTTCTTCACCAGCTACGGCATGGCGGTGGGCTTCTTCGCCGGCGACCTGTTCGAAGAGAAGTACGTGAAGTTCCGGAACACCAAGTGCTGGTGGAAGATGATCCTGCGGGTGATCGGCGGCGTCGCCGTGTACTTCGGCCTCAACACCCTCTTGAAGCTCCCGTTCTCCTCTGCCTTCCTGAACTCCGGCACCTTCCCCGCCTACCTGGTCCGCGCCCTGCGCTACGCCATCATCCTCTTCGTGGACGTGGCCATCTACCCCCTGTGCTTCGACCGGATCGGGAAGAAGTGATAAGTATCGACACGAAAAAAGCCCCGCTTGGGGGCTTTTTTAGTCTTCGTGATGCTTTCTGTACCTCACGCCACCGGCGGCAGCTCGCCCATGTGGACCTTGCCGTCGTCCCACCAGCCGTCGCCGTAGGAGCGGAGTTTGGTCCTGTCGTAGCGGAACTGGAGGCTCAAGAGCTCGTACCGGGGCACCTTCACCTTGTTGGCGTCCTTGCGCCATCCGGCCTCGGTGGGGTTGTGGATGGTAGTGTTCACCTCGCAGCCCGGCACCAGCTCTTTAAAGCGGGCGATTTGCTCGGCGGGCACGTTGTTTCGGGACATCCACAGTCGCTCCAGCTTGGTGAGGCCGTAGAGGGCCTGTATGTCCGTGATGTGGTTATAGCAGATGTTGAGGTGCTTGAGTTCCGTGCAGGCGGCGAGCGGCGTCAGATCCTTGAGCATGCCGGAGAAGCACTCGAAGTATTCCAGCTTCGGGCAGTTCTCCACGCCCTTGATGTCGATCATGGGGTTGAGCATGATGCACACTTCCAGATCCGGCATGTAGGACACGAAGTCCATGTGATGGAGGCCGTTGTGCCCCACGTCCATGTACCGGAGCTCCCGGCAGTACTTTAGATTCTTTACGTCCTTGTCCTCCAGGGTCTTGCCTCCGCCGGCGGAGAACTTGATCATCCAGGCATCGGTGCGGACGGTGTACCCGCCCACGGCGACCCGCCAGACCAGCTTGGGCTGGGGGAACTGGTCCCGAAGGGCGGCCATGGTCTCGTTGTTGATGCCGCAGTTCTCCATGTCCACCCGCTTCACGTTTCGTAGGTAGGGCAGCAGCTCTTTGAGCTCGTTCACCTTTCGCCGCAGGTTCTTTTTGTTGAAGGAAACCACCTCGTCCGCCAGGGAGAAGGACACACCGAAAGCCTTGGTGGTGTAGTTCACCAGCATCCCCTCCCGGAAGGTCTGCAGCTGGTCCGCCTCGTCCAATGTCCACTTGCTCTTGCCGCTCGCGGGGTCCAGATTCACCTTCCGGATGTTGGGTAGCACGGCCAGGGCCCCCTTGATGGCGCCCAGGTCCGCCGGGGACAGATCGGAGAAGTCCGCCTCGGTGTCCTCGCTGGAGATGGTCCGGCCCCGAAAGACGACGCTGTAAGTCACCACCAGGTCGCTTGCACCTTCCAGCAGATAGGTCGCCTGCTCGGGCGTCAGAGCGCCGGTCACCGAGATCTTTTCCAGATTCGGCAGAAGAGCGATCTCCTGGGCCAGGGTCTCCCAGTCCAGCCCGGCGTCGGCGTTCAGCTCCAAAATGCGGGTGTCCCCATCGTCCCGGACGCCCTGAACCGTCACCGAATAGAGATACTTCAGCCCCGGCAGCGCTTCCCGCAGGGCGGCTACCTGTTCGTTGTCGAAGCCGCTCTCCCGCAGGTCCACGGTTTGCACGTGGGGCAGGTCCTGCAGCGCCGTCTGGACCGCCTGGGCTGTGGTCACGGAGGCGGGCACGGCCAGTTCCTCCGCGTCGCTGTCCACCCGCATGTCGCCCAGGGACACGGACCAGAGGACGGGATAGCTGACGGTCTCGCTGTAAGCATGGAGCATGGCCCCGTTTTCACAGGTCCGGCCGTCCAGCAGGGTGAGATCCGGCAGGCTCCGGATGAGATCCAGATCCCCTTCCGTCACGCTGGGGAGGACCAGCTCGGTCACGTCCCAGGCCACAGGCCCCCAGGAGAGCTGCAGCCGCGGGTCCGCCGTAGGCGCTGGCGTGGGCTCTTCCGTAGGCACGGCGGTGGGTTCGGCAGTCGGGGGCACGTCCGTAGGTATTTCCTTCGTCAACGGGGCGGAGGTGGGCTCCGCGGCGGCCGCCACCGGGTCTGCTGGTCCGGGCCGCAGTATCGTCAGCATCAGCACCCCCAGCAGCGCCAGGGCCAGTCCCAGCAGCACGCCCAACAGAATGATCCGTTTCCTATCCATATATGTCCTCTCTTATACCGAAACTCATACGCCTATCAGTATACCAAACCCGCTCGCCTCTGGCCATACCGTCCCCGTGTCCTTGGCGTTAACATTTCGTAAAATCGGCGAAGCGGGGCAGGGATGCTGTGCCTGAGCGCTATCCTTGCACTGTCGAGCCTGCCGCGCTCAGAAGGGCCTTAGTACGCCGGCCTGGACGGCGGCCATGAGCAAATCGGCCAATATGAGCTCCCGCCACTTGTAGAGGGTGGACGGGGTCACGCAGAGCTCCAGGGAGAGCTTGGTGATCTCGCACCCCCGGCCCGGGGTGCCGGGGCAGGGCCCGTCCAGATGGTAGAGCCGGGCAAAGAACCGCTCCTTCTCCGGGTCCTTGGCCTTCAAATCCGCCCGCACCCGCTCCACGGCCCAGACCCAGCCGGCCTTCTCCACATATTTGGCAGGGAGAGGCCGACCCGCCGTCGCCGCCGCCTCGTAGCCGCGCAGGTAGCTCAGGTTCTCCCTGTACCGTTTCGCATTCTGTTCCGCCGCATGTCGTAATTCAAGCTGCATTGCGCTCACCTCCCTTTTTTCTTGATCTGGCGCCAGTATACCAACTTTGTTTCCCCCTGTCTGTCCGTTTATGGGACAGATAGGAGGTTCGCCAAAAATAGACCCTATAGGCGCTCTCCCTGCCGGCTTCCTGCCCCTATGGTACTCCGGGCGGGAGGCGCCGGCTTCCGATAAATTGTTCATATTGATAGAGCTGGCCGATCCTTGCGGGTTTGACCCGGGGCGGGGGATATGCTATACTGTCCCCAACGCCTCGAAAGAGCTGATCCTATATTATATAAGGAAGAAACGCCATGAACTTCAAAGCCGTCGCCGTCGTCATCCTGTGCGTCGTATACCTGTACAGCCTGTTCTTGGACCTGCTGCGTCTGCGCTCCCGGCGCAGCCCCATCCCGGCCAACGTGGCGGATGTGTACGATCGGGATACCTACCTCAAGTGGCGGGAGTACCAGGGGGAGAAGGTCCGTTGGGGCATCCTGACCGCCGCCGTGGGCTTTGCCATCGACCTCATTCTGATCCTCACCGACGCCTACGCCGCCTTTGCCCGGCTGTTCCCCGACCAGGTCTGGTGGCAGCTGTTCGCGGTGATGCTCCTTTCCGCCCTGGCCACGCTCCCCCTCATCCCCTTCGCCTGGCACGACACCATGGGCATCGAGGGCAAGTACGGCTTCAACCGGACCAGCGGCAGGACCTTTTTCGGGGACAAGGGGAAGGAGTTCATCCTCCAGCTGTTGCTCATGGTGGGCCTTGCCTCTATGGTGATGGGCCTCCACAGGAGCTTCGGGGACTGGCTCATTTTGGCCTTCGCCGTCTTTGCCACCCTGTTTTTGCTGTTCATCACCTTCCTGTACCCCTTCTTCAGCCGCATCTTCAACAAATTCACGCTCCTGGAGGAGGGGGAGCTGAAGGCGGGCATCACCGCCCTGCTGGAAAAGAACGGCTACAAGGTCCGGGCCATCCAGGTCATGGACGCCTCCCGCCGGTCCACCAAGTCCAACGCCTACTTTACGGGCTTCGGGAAGATGAAGACCATCGTCCTCTACGACACCCTGGTCGCGGCCATGACCACCGACGAGATCCTGGCCGTCTTCGCCCACGAGATGGGCCACGGCCTCCACAAGGACACCCTGAAGAACCATATCCTGGTTTTCCTGCAGATGCTGGTCCTGGGCTTTTTGGCCTGGGCCACCCTGCGCCATCCCGAGATCTTCCGCGCCTTCGGCTTCGAAGGGGTCAACTACGGCTTTGCCCTGCTGCTCATTATGAGCGTGGAGTTCGCCCTCATCTCGCCCCTCTTCGGCCTGATCGTGAGCTGGTTCTCCCGCCGGGCCGAGTATAGGGCGGACCGGCAGGCCGTGACGGAGGGCTATGGCGCCGCCCTCATCAGCGCCCTCAAGAAGCTCAGCCGGGAGAACTTCGCGGACCTGGCCCCGTCGCCCGTGCTGGTGGCCCTCGAGTACTCTCATCCCACCCTGAGCCAGCGGGTGGCCGCCATACAGGCCCATGCGGGCAAGGCGGCGCAATAACCGGGGGACGGCACCGGCTTTCCCGCCGCCGAACGGCGTGAATAATTATGCCAACGGTCAGGAACCCCGCTGTGATTACTACATCGGACGGGCCGCTTGAGCCGGTCGTTTTCGACCGGCTTTCTCTGTGCGGTCGACACAGAGGGGCCATCCAAATCCGGCCAAAATCTGGATGGCGGGATAAACGTCGAAAATCATGCGGAATATGGTATTAAAGACGGAAAAAGATGTGATGTTCTGGGTGGTTATGGTTTGACAAAGTGTATAATCGATGGTATAATAATTCCTGATTCATTAAAAGGTCATACTTTCGCCTCTTTTTCGCCACAACGCGAACGGAGGCGAAACGACCCAATGAAGCGTTGCCGTTCCCTCAAGAATGATAAGAACTCAATTTCTCAAGTAGAGAAAAATAAACATAGGAGGAAAAATGATGAAAAAGACACTATCGATCCTGTTGGCTTTGGTCATGGTCCTCGGCCTCGCAGTGATGAAGCCCGCTTCCGCTGCCGAAGCTCCCGAGTACACCTACCATCTGTCCATGGCGGCGAGCCCGATCAACTGGAACCCCCATGCATGGGAGATGAACAATGAGAGCGAGCTGATGGGCTTCATCGAGATGCCCCTCGTTGACGTCACCATCGCGGAGGACGGCGTCAACTTTGAGTGGGTCTTCGAAGGCGCCACCGATCTCGAGGATGTCACCGCCACCTACGCTGATCGCGAAAAGTGGCTCACCCCCGACAAGGATGGCAATCTCCCCACCGAGAAGCTGATCTACAAGATCTCCCTGAACCCCGACGCCAAGTGGGCCGATGGTACGCCCATCAATGCGGACACCTACATCTACTCCATGCAGCAGATGCTGGACCCCGCCATGAAGAACTACCGTGCCAACAGCTACTTCGAGGGCGACACCGCCATCAAGAACGCCAAGCTGTACTACAACAACGATAAGGCCGGTCAGCCCATCTATGAGATGGCCAACGCCACCGTTGAGGCCGAGAAGTTCTACGTAGACCTGACTCAGGACTGCACCTTCTTCGGCGGTCCCGCCAAGGATTACTATGACAGCGCTGACTATCATTCCTGCTTTGTGGATGCGGAAGGCGTCGACGTCTTTGAGAAGTGGGCCAAGCAGGAAGGCTGGATCGAAGTTACCGACGAGATCAAGGCCGACCTGATCTTCATGGGCGCTGCGTTCGGCGATCCCAACGAGGAAGACTGGAAAGAGTGGTGCTCCGTCATCACCGGCGAATACGCCACGACTCCCTGGGAGGATGTCGGTCTTCTCAAGGCGGACGACTACACCCTGATCTATGTCAACGAGACCCCCGTCTCCGCCTTCTACATGAAGTCCATGATGACCAGCAACTGGATCGTCTACGAGCCCCTCTATGAGGCTGGCAAGAAGCAGGTCGAGGATCTGGTCACCACCGACTACGGCACCTCCGCTGAGACCTACATGTCCGCCGGTCCCTACAAGCTGGCCACCTTCGAGGAAGACAAGCAGTTCATCCTGGAGCGCAACGAGAACTGGTACGGCTGGACCGATGGCAAGCACGTTGGCCAGTATCAGCCCACCCGTGTCGTCTATGACATCATCCCCGAGCACGCCACCGCGCTGATGGCGTTTGAAAAGGGTGATCTCGATTCTGTTGCACTGACCGCTGACGATTTGATCAACTACAAGATGTCCGACTACCTGCTGAAGACCGACCTGACCTACACCTTCCGGTACATCTTCGCCACCGACCTGGAGAAGCTGACCGCCCTCGAGCAGGAAGCCAACGATGGCTCCAACAAGAAGGTCCTCTATTATGACGACTTCCGCAAGGCCATCTCCCTGTCCATGAACCGTGCACAGTTCTGCGCAGACTGCACCACCGGCTACAAGCCCGCGTACTACCTGCTCAACAGCCTGTACTACTATGACATCGAGAACAACACCGAGTCCCAGTACCGCAACACCAAGGCCGGTCGGGATGCCGTGCTCCGTCTCTATGGCGTAGAATACGGCGAGGGCAAGGCTTTTGCCGACGACGTGGCTGCTTACGATTCCGTCAATGGCTACGATGTGGAGCAGGCTCGCGCGCTGTTCCAGAAGGTCTATGAGCAGGCCATCGCGGACGGCAACTACACCGCCGGCCAGAAGGTCCACATCCGCTGCGAAGCCAAGGCTAACGCCATCGCGGCTGAGGATACCCGTCAGCAGGAGTACCTGAACGACTACGTGGCCGAAGCCACCAAGGGCACCGGCTTTGAAGGCCTGGTCGACTTCGAGTTCCTCGGCAACATCGCCAACCGTTATGATGACGTGGCCCTCGGCAAGATCGAGATGATCCGCGGCGCCTGGGGCGGTGCGGCGTTCTATCCCTTCTCCACCATCCGCGTCTATTGCGAGCCTGACTACATGGGCGGCACCACCAAGATCCATGAGTCTTGCGGCTGGGATCCCACCGCGGAGACCATCACCATCCCCCTCAATGGTGAGGATCGGACCGAAACCATCCAGAACTGGGCCAAGGCCATCCAGCCTGCTGGTGAGTTCGGCGGCGACGAGTATGCTGACACCAGGCTTTACATCCTGAGCTACATCGAGACCGCTATCCTCGGTTCCTATCAGTGCATCCCCTTCGGTTGCGAGTGCGAGTGCACCCTGTTCTCCAAGAAGATCGAGTACGCCACCGAGGATTACAACATCATGTATGGTTACGGCGGCATCCGTCTGATGAAGTTCAACTACAACGACGCTGAATGGGCAGAGTTCGTTGCCAGCCAGAACGGCACGATCGACTACAAGTAAAAATCGATCGGGTTATGAGAACCCATTAAAGGTAAGCAGTCTCGAAGCCGGTCTCCGGCTTCGAGACTGTGTTAATAGGAACTCACCCATTCGCCGTAAGGCGTGAAATATCACAGACGAGGGGACAGCATTATGCGCACATTCAAATATGTATTAAAGCGTCTGCTCTTTCTGGCCATAACGTTTTTCATCATTTTGACGATCACGTTTTGCCTCATCAAGATGCTGCAGGCGGAAGTGCCTCTGGGCAAACAGGGCCAGACGGAGCTGGCACGGCGGAAAGCCCTTGGTTGGGACAAGCCGATCCTTGTGCAATACGGGATATATCTCCGCAATCTTTTCACCAAATTTGACATCGGCACATCACTGAAAGTTTCCTATATGACGCCCGTTGCCGAGGTCATTGCAAGCCGTATGCCGCCCACGATCCTGGTGAACGTGCTATCGATCTTGCTGGGCCTGCCATTGGGGATCGTCCTCGGCATATTCGCGGCGCTGAAAAAGAACACGTGGATCGACCACGTGGTTTCCGTCGTGATCGTCGTCTTCATATCCGTGCCATCGTTCGTTCTGGCATTCTTCCTGCAGTACTTCCTGTCCTTTAAGGCCGGGTGGTTCCCGCTGGTCATGTTCTCCAAGTCGGAAGCAGGGGGCTTGTTCACGTGGAAGATGGTATATTCGCTGATGCTGCCGATCATGGCCAGCGCGTTCTACGAGATCGCGTATTTTGCCCGTACCGTCCGCGCGGAGCTGACGGAGGCGTTGACCAGCGACTATATGCTGCTGGCCAGGACCAAGGGCCTGACCCAGTCCAAGGCGGTCATCCACCACGCCCTGAAGAACGCCATGGTCCCGATCCTGCCCGTGGTCATCGGCACCTTCCTCAGCATCATGGGCGGCTCCATGGTTTTGGAGCGGATCTTCGCGATCCCGGGCGTGGGCGATCTGACGCTCAAAGCCCTCTCTACGCTTGACTACGACCTGTTCGTCGGCACGGCCATGTTCTACACCCTGATCGGCCTGCTCGCCGGCATCGTCACCGACCTCAGCTACGGATTTTTGGATCCGCGCATCAAGATGGGGGAGAGATAAGCCATGGCAGAGAATCAATTCAATTCTATTCCGGTAGAAAAATTCCGGTTTGTGCAGCAGAAGGAAAAGCTGCACGATAAGGCGCTGAAGACCAAGCCCATCGGCTATTTCAAGGACGCCTGGATCCGCTTCCGCAAGAACAAGGCTTCTGTCGCTGCGGCCATCGTGCTGGGTATAATCTTCCTGTACGCGCTCCTCGTGCCCTTCTTCTCGGTCCATAAGCTGGGCGAGAAGGCCGACGCCACCTACAAGAAGATGTTCCCGCGGCTCTACATCGGCGAGACCGCCATCTTCGACGGCGCCAAGACCATGAGCCTGAACGACAAGTACCTCATCAACCTGGTCGCCATCGGCATGAACGCCGAGGACCCCGAGATGGAGAAGAAAGGCCATGAGAGCTGGGAGGAGGGCATCGGCTCCTACTACAGCCCCGTCCTCGTGCTTGGGGAAGAGCGGGTCGTGGAGGAATCCGGCAAGGAAAACGTCAAGCGCGATGCCCGCGTCAGCACCTACAACATCATCGGCTTCAGGTATCTGCAGATCACCAAGGAGGAGTACGCGAGCATCCGGGCCTGGGAGCAGGAGCACGATGTGCGGGTCCTGTACCCCATGGTCAATACGGCAGACAAGTACTGCGAGGACCCTTCGGACGCCAACTATTGGTATAAGACGAAGAAGGGCTGGCCCGTCAACGAGAAGGGGAAGAGGATCGAGCTCGAGCAAACCATGGAGCTGGGCGTGATCGACAACTTCCTCCGCGATAAGGAAGGCAACATCCTGTACTATAAGGAACAGGGCACCATGTACTCCGTCCGCGTCCTGTACTACAACTACTATCAGTACACCCACGGCTACGAGCCCACGTTCCTGTTCGGCACCGACGGCGGCGGGTATGACATCGCCACCCGTATGGCCTACGGTCTGCGCACGTCCTTCGTGCTCTCCTTCGGCGTGGCCGTCGTCTGCTTCATCTTCGGCGCGTTCTACGGCGCCATCGAAGGCTACTACGGCGGCTGGACCGATTTGCTGATGGAGCGTATCGTGGACATCCTCTGGCGTATGCCGCTGTACATCATCGTGGTGTTGTTTCAGCTGCATCTGGTCAACACCGGAAAGGCGTCCGTCTTAGGCGGCTTGCTAATGGCGTTCTGCGTCACGGGATGGATCGGGACGGCTTCCCTCGTCCGTACCCAGTTCTACCGCTTCAAGAACCAGGAATACATCCTGGCAGCCAGGACCCTGGGCGCCAAGGATCTGCGGCTGATGTTCCGCCACATCTTCCCCAACGCCATCGGCACCATCATCACCAGTTCCGTCTTTGCGATCCCCAGCGTTATCATGAGCGAGTCCACGTTCTCCTACCTGGGCATCGTCAACCTGAACAGCCGCAACTCCGTTTCTCTCGGCACCATGATGGCGGACGGCAAGGAATTCCTTTCCGAGTTCCCCCACATCCTGCTGATCCCGGCGACGGTCATCGCCCTGATGATGATCGCCTTCAACCTCTTCGGCAACGGCCTGCGCGATGCCTTCAATCCTTCGCTGAGAGGAGCTGATGAGTAATGGCTAAGAAACTGGAAGTGAACAACCTGATCATCTCCTTCCGGACCAACAACGGTACCGTCAAGGCGGTGAGAGACATCAGCTTTGACCTGGAAAAGGGCGAGACATTGGCCATCGTCGGCGAGTCCGGTTCCGGCAAGTCCATTACCGCCAGAGCCATCATGGGCATCCTCGCCAAGAACGCCATCCCCGAGGGCGGCGAGATCATCTACGACGGTCAGGACCTGATGAAGATCGATGAGGAGGACTTCCACAAGATCCGCGGCAACCGGATCTCCATGATCTTCCAGGACCCCCTGTCCAGTTTGAACCCCATCGTGCGCATCGGCAAACAGCTGACCGAGGCCATGATCCTCAACGGCAAGGCGAACCAGCGGGAAGCCAAGCGCGTCTACATCGCCAAGAGCAAGCTCCTTCGGGCCGAAATGAAGGAAGCGGGCGTGGCGGACGTGGACGCCAAGTTCGACATCTTCGACAAGGTCACGGCGGAAGGCAGCAAGCTGGAGAGCGACTATAACTATTCCCACGAGCGCGTGGAATCCATGCTGAAGAACATCGAGGCGGTCCTCATCGACTCCATCGACAAGGAGCCCAAGAGGGTCGCCAAGGAGATGAAGCTCATCAAGGAGGATGAGAAGAACCTCTACAATCCGTACCTGATCGACAAGAGCAAGAGCGAGCTGCCCGCCCTGATGGCGTCGTTCAGCGACGCGATCCCCGGGTTTCGCGCCACGGGCAATCATGAGAAGACGGACGGCATCCTGAAGGAGATGCAAGCGCTCCTCAAGAAGGTGATGGAGACCGTCGTGCCCGACTTCTACGCCATGGCGTACTGCCGGATGAACAACGCCATGCCCGCGTATACCGGTGACAACGCCGCATTGAACGGGCAGATGCAGGCCATCTTCAACGAGCGCTTCCTCAACAGCTTCCACAAGGACGTGGCGGCCGGCATCGAGAATTCCAACCGGAAGTCCTTTGACAAGAAGGGCAACATCGTGGAAAGCCTCAACACCGCTCTGGAGAGGATGAGCGGCGACGGCCGGATCGACATCCAGGTGGCGAAGGAGGAGTCCAGGAAATGCGCGGCGGAGATCGAGAATGCCCTCGACAAGCTGGCCATCAACAAGGACAGCATCGCCTATACCTTCAAGTCCAGCATCACCGCGGCCGTCAACACCTACGGCGAGTCCCTCCGGGTCGAGAAGCTGAAGCACCCCGGCAAGAAGGATCGCATGTTCAAGGATCGCATGGATATCGATCTCTATCAGAACAATATCCGCCTCATCCTCACCCATGCCCGGGATTCCTTCCAGAATCAGCTGGACTCCGCGGAGAAGCTCAATGCGGACGATCTCTCCAGGGAGATGGTGAAGTTCCTCTGCAACGAGTCCTCCAAGCGCGTCTTCAAGGTCACCAAGCGCAAGGCCCAGATCCGCGCCATCGAGCTCATGGAGGAGGTGGGCATCGCCAATGCCCGTGAGCGGTATCGTCAGTACCCCTTCGAGTTCTCCGGCGGCATGCGGCAGCGTATCGTCATCGCCATCGCCCTGGCCGCGAACCCGGACATCCTGATCTGCGACGAGCCCACCACAGCGTTGGACGTGACCATTCAGGCCCAGATCCTGGAGCTGATCAACAAGCTGAAGGCGGAGCGTCAGCTCTCCATCATCTTCATCACCCACGACTTGGGCGTCGTCGCCAACATGGCGGACAAGATCGCCGTCATGTACGCCGGCAAGATCGTCGAATACGGCACGGCCAACGATGTCTTCTACGATCCGCGCCATCCGTACACCTGGGCGCTGCTTTCCTCCATGCCCGATCTGGACACGAAGGAGAAGCTGGACGCGATCCCGGGCACCCCGCCCAACATGATCTTCCCGCCGAAGGGCGATGCGTTTGCTGAGCGCAACAAGTACGCCATGCAGATCGACTACGAGGAGCAGCCGCCCATGTTCAAGGTTTCGGATACCCACTATGCGGCCACGTGGCTCATGCATCCGAACGCCCCCAAGGTGGAACCGCCCAAGATCGTGACCGATCGTATCGCGCGCATGAAGAAGCTCAACGAGGAGAGCAGAGGTGATTCCAATGAGTGAAAACATGACGACAAGAGCCAAGGACAACAAGCTGGATGCCATGCTGCGTGTGGACAACTACACGCCGGAATTCGATCCGGACAAGGAACCGATCCTGCGCGTCGAGCATCTGAAGCAATACTTCAAGAGCACCAAGGCGGTGGACGACGTCAGCTTCACCATCAAGAAGGGTGAGGTGTTCGGCCTCGTGGGCGAGTCCGGCTGCGGCAAGACCACCACCGGTCGCTCGATCATCGGTCTATACGAGATCACGGACGGCGATGTCTACTTCCGCGGCAAGCGCATCGGCATGGGCGAGGACGCCATGAAGCGCTGGAAGAAGAAGTACGCGGCGGCCAAGGCGGCCGGCGACACCAAGGCCATGGCGGAGCTGAAGGCGGACAAGCAGATCCACACCCAGCTCATGACCAAGATCCAGATGATCTTCCAGGACCCGGTGGGCTCTCTGGACCCGCGCATGACGGTCCGCGAGATCATCGCGGAAGGGCTGAAGATCCGCGGCATCCGTGACAAGCGGTTCATCGACGATCGGGTGGCGGAGGTCCTGGAGAAGGTGGGCCTGGTCCCGGAGCATGCGGAGCGCTATCCCCATGAGTTCTCCGGCGGCCAGCGGCAGCGTATCGGCATCGCCCGCGCCATCATCCTGCAGCCCGACCTCATCATCGCGGACGAGCCCATCAGCGCCTTGGACGTTTCCATCCAGGCGCAGGTCATCAACCTGATGAACGACCTTCGGGACGAGATGGGCCTCACGATCATGTTCATCGCCCACGACCTTTCCGTCGTCAAGTACTTCTCCGATCGCATCGGCGTCATGTACTTCGGCAAGATGGTGGAGCTTGCGGATTCCGATGAGCTGTTCGCCCATCCCATGCACCCCTACACCAGGTCCCTGCTGTCCGCGATCCCCCTGCCCGATCCCAACTACGAGAAGCGCCGCAAGCGCATCACCTACGTGCCTTCCCTGACCCACGACTACTCGAAGGAGGGGCCGACGTTCAAGGAGGTCGCGCCCAACCATTTCGTCCTGTGCAACACGGCGGAGTTTGAGAAGTATCGTGAGGAGATTGCTCAGATCGATGCGAAAGCTAAGAGTATTTGACGATCATCCTTGGTTGCGGTATGTCCTCGCGGTGATCGTGGGGCTGCTGATGGCCCTCAGCGTGTGCCTGTATAAGGGCGTTTTCCGGGAAACGGACCCCGCCTTGATCGTTCGGTATCTGAGCGACGCGTGCCTGGCCCCCGGCGTGCTGCTGACGGGGATCGGCCTGCTCTCCTTCTTGAAAAAGGAAGGGACCTACGACGGGCTCACGTACAGCTTCCATTCCATGCGGATGGCGTCGGCCAGGCGATTCAGCGACGAAGTCCACGACGACATGGCCCGGACCTACTACGACTACAAGCAGAACGTCAAGGCCAAGCGAAAGGTGGCCTGGCATCTGATCATCGTGGGCGGCAGCTTCCTGCTGATCTCGATCGTGCTGACGGTCGTATTCACGAAGGCATTCTGATCATCGATTCAACCAAAGAACGGACCCTGCGTTTATTGGCGCAGGGTCCGTTTGCTTTCCCGTATCCGCCTTCGACCGCTGAAAAAGCATGTCGCAGGGAGATTGACAGGGCGGCTCGTTTGCGATAGACTACAGGTAAGGTTTATTAGCGGTAAACCAAGGAGGTGCGCACCGTGGACACGAAAGGACCCATGACAATCGAGGATCGGGAACGGATCTATCAAAACGCCCTGCTGCTGATCGAGGGCGACCTCTATGGGGAAGCGGCTGACGAGCTTGCCCGCATCCCCGGGTACCGGGACGCCGACGAGAGACGGATCGAATGCGAAAAGAAGAAGGCCACAAAGCATCTTGACGATATATATGAGGAGGCCGACAAGGCCGCCGCCAACGGGAACGTGCGGAGCCAGGAGAAGGCGATCCAGCTCTTCGGCACGATCCCGGGCTATCGGGACGCGGACGCGCGCATCGAGCAGGCGAAGGACGCCATCCAAGCCATCCAACGGAAGGAGCAGGCGGATCGAGCGGCGGCCATCCGCGCCGCGGAGCAGAGGGAGCAGCGAAGGAAGAAGCGCATCCGGCGCATCGTCGGGGTCGCCATCGGGCTGGTGCTGGTGGCGGTGGCCTGCTTGGTGGGCCGGTCCCTGTACCAAAAATACGCGGTCCCCGAGCTCCGGTATCGCCAGGGCGTGGAGCAGATGGAGGCCGGCGCCTATGACGAGGCGTACCGCACGCTCCACGGCATGAACTATAAGGACAGCAGCGATCTCATCTTCCGCATCGGGAAGGAGCGGTTGAAGGGCGCCGAGGTGGGGGCCACCATCCTGTTCGGCGCGTACCCCCAGGGCCATATCACGTCGGGGGAGAAGGACCCCATCGAATGGCTGGTGCTGGACCGGGACGGCAGCAAGCTGATGCTCATCAGCAAATACGTGCTGGATGCGCTCCCGTACATGCGATACTCCTTCGAGCAGGAGCATACGCCCATCACGTGGGAAACGTGCCTGCTGCGCCAGTGGCTGAACAGCACCTTTTTGGAAACGGCATTCGATCCGGGAGAGATATTGATGCTGGAGCGGACCAGCTTGAAGAAGATGGACGGCTCGTTCGACACCATGGATCGGGCGTACCTGTTGAGCATTCAGGAAGCCCTGCACTATTTTCCCACCGATGAGGCGCGCAAATGCACCGCTACCCAGTACGCCCTGGAGTTCGGCGCGTATCGAAGCAGCGTCGGGTTTACCAGCCTGTGGTGGCTGCGCACGCCCGTCTACTCCGACGCCGCCATGGTGGAGCTGGCCGACGAACCCTATGCCACCTATCGCGTCGCCTGTGTGGGCACCTCCGGCCAGATCATTGACATGGGCCACGGGATCCTGAACCGGGGGTATGGGGTGCGGCCCGTGGTCTGGATCGACACGGAGTCCACCGGAGAGCTGACGTTCAAAAAAGCAAAATAAGAGAGCGCATACCGGTCCGTGCGCCGAGAATGGCCGGACATGGGGGAGGACCGCAGGTGGAAGAGGGAGCGAGTATGGAACAGCTGGCATTGGGAGAAGTACAGAAGCGATTTGCGAACATCGTCTGGGCCAACGCGCCTATCCCCTCGGGGGAGCTGGTGAAGCTTTGCGAGAAGGAGCTGGGCTGGAAGAAGCCCACCACCTACACCGTGCTGCGGAAGCTGTGCAGCCGCGGTCTGTTCGAAAACGTCCACGGCGTGGTGCAGACCCGCAGCTCCCAGGCAACGTTCTGCGGGAAGCAGAGCGAGCGGTTCATCGACGATACGTTCAATGGGTCTCTCCTCGCATTCCTGACGGCGTTTATCGCCCGGCGGAATCTGTCGGATGAGGAGGCGGACGAGATTATCCGCCTACTCGAGGCGCATAAAAGGAACGGCAAGTGAGCTTTTGTTCATTGGATAGGGCTGTTGCAGAACAGCCTTTTCCTTTTCGAGGCGCGACGCAGGATGCCGCCCCGCAGCCGGTCCTTTACCCCGGCGAAGCCGTTGCCAGGTATTCGGTAAAGCGGCATATTTATACTTATTTTTTCCGAGAAGGACGGGCCTTTTCTCCGCGGGAACGCGAATATTTATTGACTTTGTCAAAGCAGTGTGCTATACTTGCTGAAAATTTCCTAATAAATTGGGTGTTTTTTTCTTGTCGGCAAGGTCCGGCAAATACGGAAAGGAGGGTCCATGGGCGCATATATTCTCAAGCGGATCGTTGGCTCGATCCTGATCCTGCTCCTGATCATGGTCGTCACCTTTTTGCTGATGAACGCTATCCCCGGCAGCCCGTTTCTGACAGAGAAGTCCACGCCGGAGCAGATCGCCATGGCGGAAGCGAAATACGGGCTTGACAAGCCCCTGCACATCCAGCTTTGGAACTACATCAAGAACTATCTGAAGGGCGATTTGGGCACGTCCCTCAAGATGCAGGAGGGTACCCCCGTGGGGACCATCATCTTCCATCAGGGCAAGTTCGCCCTGTCCATCAAGCTGGGCCTTGTGGCGCTGCTGGTGGCGGTGTGCCTGGGTATTCCCCTGGGCTGCCTTGCGGCCTTTTATCGGGGGTCCTGGCTGGATGGGTGCCTGCGGGTGGTGACCACCATCGGCGTGGCCATCCCCACCTTCGTGCTGTCGGCCCTGCTGCTGGTGGCGTTCTCCGTGAAGCTCAAATGGTTCCCCACCCTGAGTGGCAGCCTTACGGACGCCAAGAGCTACATCCTGCCGATCATTAGCCTTTCTTCCTATTATACCTGCTACATCGCCAAGCTCATGCGCACCAGCATGCTGGACGCCATCAACCAGGATTACATCCGCACCGCCCGAGCCAAGGGCGTCAAGACCAGCGGCCTGGTGCTCAAGCACGCCCTCCGCAACTCCCTGATCCCCGTGGTGACCTACCTCGGCCCCGTGACCGCAGGCATCATCACCGGCAGCTTCGTGGTGGAGTCCACCTTCTCGGTGCCGGGCCTGGGCAAGTACTTCGTCCAGTGCGTCATGAGCCGGGATTATCCCATCATCATGGCCACCACCGTGGTGCTCTCCGCCCTGGTCATCTTCGCCATGCTGGTGGTGGACATCGCCTACAAAATCGTTGATCCGCGGATCACGCTGACCAACAAGGGGGAATGATCGCATGAAGAACACCTTTGCCAAGATCAGCCCCTTCCAGGTGGACCCCGAGAAGATCATGGACACCTTCGGCATACAGGACGAGGACTTCACCTCCGCTTCCGCCCAGGAGAAGGAATCCATGGTGGAGATGCACAAGTCCATCTCCTATTGGCAGGACGCCTGGCGGCGGTTCCGCGCCAACACCGTGTCCATGGTGGCCCTGTTCGTGTTCCTGCTGTGCCTGGTGTTTGCCTTCATCGGGCCCAGGTTCATCCCCTACACCTACGCGGCCCAGTACCGCAGCGCGCAGAAACTGGGGCCCTTCGAGTATTCAAAGAGCGAGCAGATCGTCCGCTCCGTCCAGGATCAGGCGGACGCCATCTACGCCACGGCCCTTCGACCCGGCAGCCTCACCGCCATCTCCAAGGGCGATTACTTCATTCGGTACGACGGCAAGACCTACGCCTTCACCATGAAGAAGGCGGCCGAGAAGAGCGTCCTGCTCCTGAAGCAGAACGATCCGGAGCCCCTGCAGCTGGTGTCCGAAAAGGACATCAAGGACGGGACCTATACAAAATACACGGCCATCGAGTTCACGGACACCCCCAGCGAGAATGCCACGGAGATAGAGCTCTATAAGCGGGTTTTCCCCCACGTGTTCGGTACCGACTCCCAGGGCCGCGACATCATGGCCCGGACCATGTACGGCGCCCGGGTGTCCATCATCATCGGCATCATGGCCGCTCTGATCGTGCTCATCATCGGCTCCCTCTACGGGGCCATCTCGGGCCTCTGCGGCGGGGTCGTGGACTTCATCATGATGCGCATCGTGGAGCTCATCTATTCCGTGCCCGAGGTGCTGATCGTGCTGCTGCTGCAGGTGGTGCTGAAGGACCCCCTGCAGATGTGGTTCCAGAACCACGCCCAGACCTCCGCCTTCGTGAAGGCCATGTCGGATTTGGGCGCGGGCATCGTCAGCATCTTCATCACCTTCGCCGTGCTCTACTGGGTCACCATGGCCCGGATCATCCGCGGCCAGGTGCTGCAGCTGAAGAAGCAGGAGTATGTGACGGCGGCCACCGCCCTGGGCGCCTCCAACGCCCGGATCATCCGCAAGCACCTGCTGCCCAACTGCATCGGCCCCCTGGTGATCACCACCTGTTTGCAGATCCCGTCGGCCATCTTCCTCGAATCGTTCCTGTCCTTCCTGGGCCTCGGCGTGTCCGCGCCCATGGCCAGTTTGGGGTCCCTGTGCTCCGACGCTCTGGAGACCATTTCCCTCTACCCATACCGGCTGGTGTTCCCCGCCATCGTCCTCACCATCATCGTGCTCACGCTGAACCTGGTGGGCGACGGCCTTCGGGATGCGCTGGACCCGCGGCTGAAAAAGTAAAGGAGGAGCTGTATGGACGAAAACAAGCTGCTTCTCAAAGTGGAAGATCTGAAGGTGTCCTTCTTCACCCCGGCCGGCGAGGTCAAGGCGGTGGACGGCATCTCCTATTCCCTGGGATATAACGAGGTCATGGGCATCGTGGGCGAATCCGGCTCCGGCAAGAGCGTGGAAGCCTACTCCATCATCGGGCTGCTGCAGAACCCCGGCCGGGTCATCGGCGGCTCCATCGAATTCGAAGGGGAGAACCTGCTGGAGTACACCCCCGAGCAGATGCGTCAGTTCCGGGGCAACAAGGTCAGCATGATCTTCCAGAACCCCATGACCTGCCTGAACCCGGTGTACACCATCGGCAATCAGCTCATGGAGGCCCTGACCTGCCACGACAAGACCATCTCCCGGGAGACCGCCCGGAAGAAGGCCATCGAGATGCTGGAGCTGGTGGGCATCAACAACGCCGAAAAGCGCATGAACCAGTACCCCCACGAGTTCTCCGGCGGCATGCGGCAGCGGGCCATGATCGCCATGGCGCTGATCTGCTCCCCCAAGCTCCTCATCGCCGACGAGCCCACCACGGCTCTGGACGTGACCATCCAGGCCCAGATCTTGGAGCTCATGAAGGACCTGCAGCGCAAGGAGAACACCTCCATCATCTTCATCACCCACAACCTGGGCGTGGTGGCGGAGATCTGCGACAGGGTCTCGGTCATGTACGCGGGCCGGATCGTGGAGCAGGGGAAGGTGAACGACATCTTCTACAACCCCCAGCATCCCTACACTCGGCGGCTCCTCCAATCCATCCCCCGGCTGGACGAGGAGAACGACGAGCGGCTCATCCCCATCGAGGGCACGCCCATCGACCTTTTGAACCCGCCCCAGGGATGTAACTTCGGCCCCCGGTGCACGGAGTGCATGAAGATATGCCTTCGGCAGAAGCCGCCCTTTGCGCAGGTGGGTGAGGATCATATCTCCGCTTGCTGGCTCCACTTCAAGGACGCCATGGGAAAGGGGGGGAACGCATGAGCGAGGATCGCAAAAAGCTGGTGGAGGTCCAAAACCTCCGCAAGTACTTCGCCGTGAAGGGCAACAAGCTGTTCGAGAAGAAGTATGTGCAGGCCGTGGAATCCGTCAACCTCTTCATCTATAAGGGCGAGACCCTGGGCCTGGTGGGTGAATCGGGCTGCGGCAAGACCACCCTGGGGCGGACCATCATCCGCCTCTACGAGCCCACCGACGGCCGCATCGTCTACGACGGGGTGCCCATCTACGACAAGGCGGCCAACATCTCCGTCAAGATGCTGCCCTACCGACGCAAGATGCAGATCATCTTCCAGGACCCCTCGGGCTCCCTGGACCCCCGGATGACCGTGGGCGAGATCATCGGCGAAGCTTTGGACATCCACGGGCTGGCCACCTCCAAGAGGGAGCGCACGGAGCGCATCCGTCACCTGCTGGAGGAGGTGGGCCTGAACACGGAGCACGCCAACCGCTTCCCCCACGAGTTTTCCGGCGGCCAGCAGCAGCGTGTGGGCATCGCAAGAGCCCTGGCCGTGGACCCGGAGTTCATCGTCTGCGACGAGCCCATCTCGGCTCTGGACGTGTCCATCCAGTCCCAGGTGGTGAATATGCTGGAGGACCTGCAGGCGGACAAGGGGCTCACCTACCTGTTCATCGCCCACGACGTGTCCGTGGTCCGGCACATTTCGGACCGGATCGGCGTCATGTACCTGGGGTGCTTGGTGGAGCTGGCGGAGAGCCACGAGCTGTGCAACCACCCCATCCACCCCTACACCAAGACCCTGCTGTCCGCCGTGCCCCTGCCCGACCCCGAGAAGAGCCGGGCCCGGCAGCGGATATTGCTGGAGGGAGACATCCCCAGCCCCATCAACCCGCCCACCGGCTGCCGCTTCCACACCCGCTGCCCCTATGCCACGAAGCGCTGCCGGCAGGAGATGCCCGTGTTGAAGGAATACGGGCCGGGACATTACGGCGCTTGCCATCTGCTGGAACAGAATGGTTAGCATATACAACGGTCAAAGACCGAATATCACAAGGAGGAAAGAACAATGAAGAAACTCGTAGCTCTGCTTCTGGTGCTGTGTCTGGCGTTCTCCTCCGTGGCCATCGCCGCCGCGGATGAGCCCTTCGTGGTCAACGCCTGCATCGCTTCCGAGCCTGAGACCATCGACCCCTCTCTGATCAGCTCCGTGGACGGTTCCACCTACACCCAGCATCAGTTTGAGAATCTGATGAAGTATCAGATGGTCGAAGCGAACCCCGCCGAGGACCCCAACATGAAGCTCACGGAGGTCGTCCTGGGCCAGGCCAAGGAGTACACCGTGTCCGAGGACATGAAGGTCTACACTTTCACGCTCCGTGACGACATCTTCTGGTCCGACGGTCAGCCTGTCACCGCGAAGGATTGGGTGTTCTCCTGGCAGCGCCTGGTGGACCCCGCCACCGCCTCTGACTACGGCTACTTCCTGGACAACATCGTCCTGAACGCCGCCGCCATCCAGGCCGGTGAGAAGGACAAGAGCGAACTGGGCATCAAGGCTCTGGACGACAAGACCCTGGAGGTCACTCTGGAAGCCCCCTGCGCTTACTTCCTCGAGATGTGCGCCTTCGCTTCCCTGGTCCCCCTCCGTGAGGACGTGGTGAAGGATGGCTGGACCAATCCCGAGAACATCGTTGTCAACGGCCCCTACAAGATCACCGAGTGGGTCCACGACAGCTACATCAAGATGGAGAAGAACGACAAGTACTATGACGTGGCCAACCTGGGGCCCGACGCCATCGTCTGGTGGCTGAGCGACAGCGAGACCGCCATCCTCTCCGCCTATCAGTCCGGTGAGTATCAGTTCATCGAGAGCTTCCCCACCGACATGATCAACAACCTGCGCGAGAGCGGCGACTGCTTCATCAACCCCTACGTGGGCACCTACTACCTGTACCTGAACTGCTCCAAGATCACGGATTGGCGTGTTCGTGCGGCCATGGCTATCTCTGTGGACCGTGAGAACATCGTCGAGAACGTGACCCAGGGGGGCCAGTCTCCCGCCACCGGCTTCGTCGCCTCCGGCATCCTGGATTCCACCGGCAAGGACTTCGCCTTTGGCGTGTCCGAGCTGGGCGCCCTGTACAACACCCTGCAGAAGATGTACCCCGATGCTGACCTCTCCACCTATTCCGGCCGCTGCGAGCTCGCTCAGCAGCTGTACCAGGCCGCCGTGGATGAGGGCACCTGGGACCCCAACACCACCGTGGAGTACAACTTCAACACCTCTGAGACCCACAAGACCATCGCTGAGGCCTGCGGCCACGACTGGGAGACCGTGCTCGGCATGAAGATCAACCTGGCCAACCAGGAGTGGGCGACCTACACCAACGGCCTCGGCGAGCACAAGTTCGGCGTGGCTCGTCTGGGCTGGATCGCGGACTACAACGATCCCATCACCTACCTGGAGCTGCTCGTCACCGGCAACAGCTACAACTACGGTCTCTATGAGAACGCTGCCTTCGACGAGAAGATCACCAAGGCCAAGGCCATGCTGGCCGGCGCCGAGCGTGACCAGCTGCTGTATGAGGCTGAGGAGACTCTGTTCGGTGAGGGTGGCTTCCCGGTCTGCCCCGTGTACTACTACACCAACATGTACTGCAGCAAGGGCTTGACCAACCTGGGCTACACCACCATGGGTTACTTCTTCTTCATGTACGCCAAGCCCGCCGCGTAATCGAAGCGATCCGCAACCAACAAGGGGCTGTCCCACTAAGGGACAGCCCTTTTTTTGCACTTTATATATTCATTTTTTCCTCGGCAAACCCCCTTGCGATTTGTGGGCGCCGTGCTACAATGAAGGCGGGAGTTTTTGCAGCCATGGGGGAGAAAACCGAGGCGCGCTTTCGGGCGCTCGTGGGCGAAATCGAATATCTCAACAACATCAGCCAGACCCTTTCCTGGGACATGCGGGTGATGATGCCCGCCGCTGCCGCCGATTACCGGGGGCAGGAGATGGGGTATCTTGCGGGACGCATCCACGCTCTTAAAACCTCCCCGGAGATGGGGGAGCTGCTCCATGCTCTGGAGGCGGACCCGCCCGGGGACCCCGTCCTCGGGGCCATGGTCCAAAGGGCTCGCCGGGAGCATGATCGGCTCCGGAAGGTGCCCGAGGACCTGTTCGCTGCCTGCGCCGCCCACACCCTGCGCACGGAGCACCTGTGGCCCTGGGCCCGGTCCGAGAACGACTACGAGCTGATCCGCCCCGCGTTGGAGCAGGCCTTCGCCTACCGGCGGGACATGGCCGCCTGCTGCGGCTTTGCCCATGACCCGCTCACCGGCCTCATGGACCAGTGGGAGGTGGGCGACACCCGGGCCGAGATGGACAGCCTCTTCGCCACCCTGAAGGAAGCTTTGGTGCCCCTGCTGCGGGAGCTTCGGGACCTGCCCCAGCCGGACAGGACGCCCCTTCTGGGCTCCTTCCCCAAGGCGCGACAGAAGGCTTTCTGCCGGGAGGTTTTGCAGGCCGTGGGCTTCAACTTCGATCGGGGCCGGGTGGACGAGAGCGCTCATCCCTACACCACATTCAACCACCGGGGGGACGTGCGCATCACCTGCCGCTACTTCGAGGACGATTTCACCCGGGCGGTGGGGTCCAGCCTCCACGAGGGGGGCCACGCCATCTACTGGCAGAGCATCGCCCCGGACCTGGCGGGTACGGGTCTGGCCGCCTCCGCTTCCCTGGCCATGGACGAGTCCCAGGCGCGCTTCCTGGAGTGCATGCTGGGCCGGAGCCTGGCCTTCTGGCAGTGGGCCCTGCCTCTGGCGGCCCGCTATTTTCCGTCCCTGGACGGAGTGTCGCCCCTGGATTTCTGGCGGGGGCTCAACGGTCTTAGGCTGTCGCCCCTGCGGCTGGGCGCTGACGAGCTCAGCTACAACCTCCACATCCTCCTGCGGTACGAGCTGGAGAAGGCGCTCTTCGACGGGGCATTGTCCTTCCGGGACCTGCCGGCGGCCTGGAACGAGAAATCGGAGGCGTATCTGGGAGTCCGTCCCCGGGAAGACGGGGAGGGCGTGCTCCAGGACATGCACTGGTTCAGCGGGTACATCGGCTACTTCCAGAGCTACACCCTGGGCAACTGCTACGCCGCCCAGTTCCTCCACGCCATGCAGCGGGATCTGCCGGACCTGTTTGACCGGGTCCGCCAGGGAGATTTTACAGCGGTGAAGGATTGGAACACGACCCACATCCACCGCTTCGGCGCCACCCGGTCCGCCCGCCGGATCTTGCAGGACGCCACGGGGGAGGATGTGAACGCCGGTCGGTACATCGGCTATCTGAAGGAAAAGTACGCCCGGGTCTACGGGCTGTCAAGATAAAAAACTATAGTATACAGGAGGAAAAGGGAATCATGGCCAATTCAGTGCAGGACATCCTGCGGCTCATTCGGGACGAAGAGATCCAGATGGTGGACTTCAAGATGGTGGACATCCACGGGCAGTTCCGCCACGTGACCATCCCCGCCGAGAACTTCAGCGAGGACATGATGACGGACGGCGTGGGCTTCGACGCCTCCAACTACGGCTACGCGGTGGTGGAGAAGAGCGACATGGTCTTCATCCCCCGATGTGAAGACCCTGTCCATGACCGGCAACGCCATGGTCATCGACTACCCCAAGAACAGGCCTCTCGATCAGTACCCCCGGAACATCGTCCGGGCCGCCGAGGACTACATGCGCCAAACCGGCATCGCCGACACCATGCTGGTGCTGCCGGAGTTCGAGTTTTACCTCTTCGACCAGATCAACTGGGAGGTGAAACCCGGGTCCATCGGCATGAGCCTGGACGCGGAGCAGAGCTATTGGAACAGCGCCTCCAACGGCAAGGGCTACGTGGTCCCCTATCAGAGGGCCTACCATGTGGCCAAGCCCCTGGACCGCACCTATGAGTGCCGGAGCGAGATGTGCCTGAAGATGCAGGAGGCGGGCATCCCCGTCAAGTACCACCACCCCGAGGTGGGCGCCTCCGGCCAGTTCGAGATCGAGCCCAAGCTGGGGGAGATGTCCAAGATGGCTGACGCCACCATGCTGGTGAAGTACATCGTCCGCAACACCGCCATGAAGTACGGCAAGACCGCCACCTTCATGCCCAAGCCCGTCTACGGCGAGGCCGGCAGCGGCATG
>CACWJZ010000015.1 GCA_902761365.1 uncultured Eubacteriales bacterium
GTCGCCGTAGGTGAAGTCCATCTCCTTGCCGCCCACGATGGCGGGCAGGTTTTCGAGATCCTTGGGCACGGTCCAGTCCAACGTGATGTTGGAGAAGGGTGCCTGGGTGCCCCAGCGGCTGGGCGTGTTCACGCCGTAGATGAAGCTCTGCACGCACTGCTTCACTTCCTTCTGGGACAGGTTGTCCACCTTCACGAAGGGTGCGAGATACGTGTCGAAGCTGGAGAAGGCCTGAGCGCCGGCCCACTCGTTCTGCATGATACCCAGGAAGTTGACCATCTGGTTGCAGAGGGTGGAGAGGTGGCTGGCCGGGGAGGAGGTGATCTTGCCGGGCACGCCGCCAAGGCCCTCCTGGATGAGCTGCTTCAGGCTCCAGCCCGCGCAGTAGCCCGTGAGCATGGAGAGGTCATGGAGATGGATGGCCGCGCTGCGATGGGCTTCGGCGACCTCAGGATCGTAGATCTCGGAGAGCCAGTAGTTGGCGGTGATGGCGCCGGAGTTGGAGAGGATGAGACCGCCCACAGAGTAGGTGACGGTGGAGTTCTCCTTCACCCGCCAGTCGGCGATCTTCAGGTAGTTGTCCACCAGGTCCTTATAGTTGAGGAGGGCGGAGTTCACGTTGCGGACCTTCTCCCGCTGTTTGCGGTAGAGGATGTAGGCCTTGGCCACGTCCGCATAGCCGGACTCGGACAGCACCTTTTCCACGCTGTCCTGGATGTCCTCCACGGCGATGCAGCCGTCCTTGATCTTGTTCTCGAAGTCGGCGGTCACATGGAGGGCCAACAGGTCGATCACGCTGGGATGGTAGGCCTTGTTGAGGGCCACGAACGCCTTGGTGATGGCGCCGGTGATCTTGCTGATGGTGAACTCGGTGATCTGTCCGTCGCGCTTTTTGACTTGGTACATGGGTCTCTCTCCTGTCACGATATTTTCAAAACTTGGCGGGGCACAGGGCAAGAACGCCACAGCCCCCGAGCATGGCTACTCTACCATATCTTGTGGTGCTGTGTCAATATCTTGTGTTGTTTGTTAACAAATCACACAATATCTTGTATTTATACGGAACGGTATACAGAGGCGAAACGCCAAAAAGTCAGACTATACGCCGCGAATGGCTGTATAGGGCACGTATACCTTTGCAATGGATGCGTATTTTTCCAAATTTTCCCTGGTGGGGGCGTGGAGCCCGGCGAAGGGCACGGAATCCCGGTCGGTGAAGGGCTGCAAAAAGTAGGCCTTGGCCCCGGCGATCCACCGGCCCATGGCCTCAAAATCCTCGGCCTTGTGCAGCTCGTCCACCACCGTGGTGCGGAACTCGTAGGGGATGCTGCTCTCCATCAGCAGCGTCACGCTCCGGCGGATGGGAGCAAGGTCCAATTCCTTCAGCCCCACGGTCAGGGCGTACTTCTCGGGGCTATTTTTGATGTCCATGGCCACGTAGTCCACCAGCCCCTCCCGCAGCAGCCCCTCCAGCGCGTCGGGATGGTTGCCGTTGGTGTCCACCTTCACAGCGAACCCCAATTCCCGGATGGCTTTCAGCAGCTCCGGCAGATCCTTCCGCAGCAGCGGCTCGCCGCCGGTGATGGCCACCCCGTCCAGGAGCCCCTGGCGGCCCTTCAGAAAGCGAAGGAGCTCGGCGTCGTCCATCACCGCCGGAGCGGAGCCGTCCAGCAGCTCCCCGTTGTGGCAGAAGGGGCAGCGGAAATCGCAGCCGCCCAGGAACACCGTGCAGGCCACCCGCCCGGGAAAGTCCAGCAGCGTCATCTTCTGTAAGCCTTGTATCTTCATAAGGATTCTCCTTTAGACCGTGTATAGGATGTTGAGGTTCCGCACGTCCCCGTCCTCGATGCCGTCGTTGACGGAGTAGGCGTGCTTTTCGAGGTCGCCGCAGATGGCCTTGGTGAGGCCCTGGTTTTGCAGCTCGTCGATGATGTCCGCGGCGGTGCTCTCGATCATGTCGTACTTCGATTCGGCCAGCTCTTCGTCGTTCCCCGTGGTCAAGAGGTATTCCAGGGTCTCCGCCGTCAGAGCCAGCCTGGGAAGCTGCCGCAGTGCCCGAAAGCTCCACTTGTAGTAGGGGGCGTAGGTCCGGTTCAGGAGGAAGACCACCTCCATGCAGCTCTTCACGAACTCGTTGACCGCCAGCTGGGCCGCCGCAGGCTCCCCGTGCTTCAGACACCGGAGGTAGTTATACTGCCCCGCCTGGGCCATAAGGAGCAGATGGCCGCTGAGCCGCTTTTTGCGCACGTCCTCCGGCATGGCCTTCAGGGCGGCCCGGATGACGCTGACCTCGCCGAGATCGTCCCGGAAGAGCTCGCCGCCCGTGGCCTCCAACAGCGCCTGCTGGGGGAGCTTCAGCCACTGGTCCACGGTGAGCACGCCGTCGGGGGCGCCCACCTTCTCGGTGAAGAAGTCCGCGGTCCGCAGGACCCCGTGCCGGGCCCCGCCCACGGGGGCGAGGGCGCTGCGCTTCAATCCCATGAATTTCTTGGGCAGCTTTGCATAGGCCCGTTCCAACAGGAAAGCGGTCCGCCGGTCCACCAGGCTCTCCTCCGGCAGCAGCAGGCAGAACCCGGGCTCGAAGTCGTGGTCCCGGCTCACTTCATCGTCGAAGCCCAAACATTCGGACCCGCTGCCCATGAGGCCCACGGCCACCAGCCTTTCCATCTCGGGGAATTGCTCGTGGAGCATGGGCGCGCCGTATGCCTCGTAGAAAGCCCGGGAAAGCTCAAGCCCGTTCATAGATCGCCTTGGCCCTTTCGTTGAGATCGCCGGCCACCAGGAAGTAGCCGTAGTAGTCGAAGGTGGGGGCGCACTTCTCGCACACGAAGGCGTAGTACCCGTCCCGGGGCAGAGCGGGATCGTCCAGCAGGGCGGCGGCCTTGTCCAGGTATTGGCCGATCTTCTGCTCCCCTTTCTCGAGCCCGTGCTCCAGCTCCACCGCATTGGCCAGATTGAGGTACGTGATGGCCTGTTCCAGGGCTCCGTGCTCCACCCGGCCCATGATGTCCAGAGCCTTCAAAAAGGCTTCGTAGGCCTCCCCAAAGCGTCTGAGGGCCATATAGGCAAGGCCCATGTTGTTGTACAAGCCGCCCAGCCGCCCGTCGTTCTCGGGGAGGTTCCCTTCGTAGATGGCCTTGGCCTTCTCGAACAGCTCGATGGACCGCTCCGGCATGCCGAAGGCATCGTAGACCGTGGCGGCGTTCACGTAGGCGGTGCCGGCGGAGAGGGTGCCTTCAAAGCCCAGCTGGTCGATCAGGTTCAGGCTCTCGTTGGCGTTCAGGATGGCCTGCTCTTGGTTGCCGACCTTCCGGTAGTGGCCCATCATCTCGCCCCGGACGAAAAACTCGCCCCGCAGGTCCCCGTTCTCTTGGGCTTCGGCCAGCCAGTAGTTGAGGTGCCGCTCCGCCCCCGCGTAGTCCCGGCGGCTCATGTACTCGTCCAGCTTCTCCCGGACCCGCCGCTGGGGGATGGGCGCAGGCCGGTCCTTGTCCATGCACAGGACGCAGTTGGGCTCCTCATAGTCCTCCCGGGAGATGGGGCCGAAATGATTCGTCATAGGCTTCTCCTTGTTATTCGTTCTCCGGCAGCAGCAGCCCGCCCAGCAGGATGATCTGCTCCGGCAGTCGGTTCCCTCGGGCCCACTGCAGGGTCTCTTCCAAATACTTCTCCAGCGCGCCGCCGCAGTCCCCGCCCAGGGCCTCGATGGAATACCGCATCCTGTCCGGCGTCCGGCAGGGCTTGCCCTCCCTCCGGGCGCAGACGGAACACCACTCGCATTTTCCGGGGAACAGGGCCAGGCTCCCGGGGACCTCAGCCTCCCGCCTGAGCAGCGTCCGGGCCATGTCCTCCTTGATCTTCGGCAGCTCCCTTTCCTCGAAGGCCCGCCGCTCCCCGGGGAACAGCCTGCCCTTGGTGAAGACCAGCTTCCGGGCGTACAGGCGGATGGCGCCGTACCGCATCCACAGCGTCATGGGGTCGAACTCGAAGGGCGGGCAGGACCAAAACTGCCCGCAGTTGGGGCAGTCCCGGCAGTACCCCAAAAAGCGGGGCACGTCCACCAGCGTCTCCCGGAATTCCTTCAGGGGGACGGTCCGCTCCAACGTGGTGCAGGTGTACAGCTTCGCTTCTTCCATACGCCTATGCTACCATGCGCGGGGGCGTTTGACAAGCATTCTTCACGCTTCGTTTTCAATCCTGCTCTTGTGTTTTTTGCACTGAGGTGCGATAATATATAAAATCCAAACCGAAAGGCAGGAAAGAGCCATGAAGGAAATGAACGTGGGCGTCCTGGGTGCCACCGGCGCGGTGGGCCAGGAGATGCTGAAGATATTGGCGGAGCGAAACTTCCCCGTGAAGAGCCTTCGCCCCTTAGCCAGCGCCCGGAGCGCCGGCAAGACGATCCTGTTCCAGGGGGAGAACGTGCCCATTGCGGAGGCCAGGGAAGACGCCTTCCGGGGCCTCGATTTGGTCCTGGGCGCGGCGGAAAACGACATCGCCCAGCGCTTTGCCCCCCACATACTGGACGCGGGGGCTGTGTTTGTGGACAACTCCAGCGCCTTTCGCCTTCGGGAGGACGTGCCCCTCATCATCCCGGAGATCAACCCGGAGGACGCGAAGTGGCACAAGGGCATCATCGCGAACCCCAACTGCACCACCATCGTGACATTGGTGGCCGTGGCGCCCCTGGCCAAGGAGAGCCCCATCGAGACCATGATCGCCTCCTCCTACCAGGCGGTCAGCGGCGCGGGCCTGGCCGGCATGCGGGAGCTCACGGAGGAGATCGCGGCGGGCCTTAAGGGCGAGCCCTATGAGCCCAAGGCCTTCGCCCACCAGATCGCCTACAACGTGATCCCCCAGATCGGCTCCGAGCAGTATCTTGGCTACACCAGCGAGGAGATGAAGATGCAGAACGAGGGCCGCAAGATCCTCCATCTGCCCGAGATGCAGGTGAGCTGCACCTGCGTGCGGGTGCCGGTCCTGCGCAGCCACAGCGTGTCCGTGGTCCTGCGCACCAAGGAGAAGATCTCCGTGGACCGGGCTCGGGCCCTCATCGCCGCCGCTCCCGGCTGCAAGCTGGTGGACGACCTCAAGAACCACGTCTATCCCATGCCCCTCGATACCTCCGACCAGGATCTGGTCTTTGTGGGCCGCATCCGGGAGGATCTCACCTCCCCCCGGGGCCTGAACCTGTGGTGCTGCGGCGACCAGGTCCGCAAGGGCGCCGCCACCAACGCGGTCCAAATCGCGGAGCTGCTGCTCTAAGACCCCATAAAAACGAAAGAAGAGCAAGGCTTTTATTGAAAAGCCTTGCTCTTTTTGTATTACAGCTTCGGATGCTGCCGCTTGACCTGGTTCACCACGTAGTCCGCGAACAGGCGGGTGGCGGGGCTCTGTCGGCCCGATTCCGTCACGGCCAGGGCGATGGTGCGGCTGGCCTGGGGCTTGAGCTCCAGAGCGGCGATATTGTCCCGGCGGCCCTGCAGCAGCAGCTCCGGCATGATGGCGATGCCCAGTCCCTTCTCCACCATGGCGATGATGGCGTAGTCGTCCTTGGTGACGAAGCGCACGTTGGGCCGGATGTCCTCCGCGTCCAGGGCCCGGCGCAGGTCCTGGTCCGAGCTTTCCAGGAGGGAGATGAAGGATTCCTGCTTGGCGAAGCTGATGGGGAAGCAGGGGAGGTTGGCCAGGGGATGGTCCTTGGGAAGGATCACCAGCAGCCGGTCTTTCATGAGCGGCGTCACCTCTCCCGGCGCTCGGGTGGGCAGGGATACGAACCCCAAATCCACGGCGCCCTCCTCCAGCCACTGCTCCACGTCGTGGTAATCCCCATTCAACAGCTTGAAGCGGATGTGGGGGTGCTCCTCCTGAAACCCTTTAAGGATGGCGGGGAGCCAGTGGACGGCCACGGAGGTGAAGGTGCCGATGCGGATGGTGCCGGTGGACAGACCGTGGATGGAGGACACGGTCTCCTGCAGCCGCATCTCGGCGGACAGGATGGCCCGCACCGAGGGCAGGACCTTCTTGCCTTCCGCGGTGAGTCGCACGCCCGCCCGGCTCCGGTGGAGCAGGGAGAAGCCAAAGCGCTCCTCCAGGGAGGAAAGGGCATGGCTCACGGCGGACTGGGTGAGGCCCAGATCCTGGGCGGCCCGGCTCACGCTTCCGGCTTCCACGGTGTGGAGGAAGATCTCGTATTTCTGGATGCTCATTTTTGCCTCACATGAAATAAATTCATATAAATTCAAAGATGGATAACCTCTCGTACATCATACAGGAAAAAACAATAAAAATCAAGAAAAAAGGAAGAAATAAACACTTGATTTCACATCGTTCGTGTCCTATACTACAGAAAATCTATGACAGAGCATGAACAGAACTCATGCAACAGGAGGCAACGATGCTAACGAAAGAATGGATCATGTTGGGGACCATCCTGGTCTATGTGGCCCTGATCGTGGGGGTAGGCATCCGCTTTAGCCGCCGGGCGGGGAAGGGCGCCGACGCCTTCTTCCTGGGCGGCAGGTCTCTGGGCCCCTTCGTCACCGCCATGAGCGCGGAGGCCAGCGATATGTCCGGCTGGCTCCTCATGGGCATGCCGGGGTTGGCGCTCCTGTGCGGCACGGCAGAGGCTTTCTGGACCGCCCTGGGCCTGGCCATAGGCACCTACCTCAACTGGCTCATCGTGGCCCGGCGGCTCCGACGGTACACCGTGCTCACGGGCTCCATCACCGTCCCCGACTTCTTTTCCCGCCGGTTCCGGGACGACAAGCACATCCTCTCCACCCTGGCGGCGGTGATGATCATCATCTTCTTCGTGCCCTACACGGCCTCCGGGTTCGTGACCTGCGGCAAGCTCTTCTCCACCCTCTTCGGCATGGAGTACCGCCAGGCCATGCTCCTGTCCGCGGCCATCATCGTGGTGTACACGGCCCTGGGTGGCTTCCTGGCGGCCAGCGTCACGGACTATCTGCAGTCCATCCTCATGACCTTCGCCCTGCTGGCGGTCATCGGCTTCGGGCTCTCCTATGCGGGCGGCCTGGGCAACGTGATGACCAACGCCCGAGCCATTCCCCAGTACCTGAGCCTCACCGCTGCGGCGGAGCAGGGGGCGGGCAGCTTCGGGTTTTTGCCCATCCTGTCCACCATGGCCTGGGGCCTCGGCTACTTCGGCGTGCCCCACGTGCTGCTCCGGTTCATGGCCATCCGCAAGGAGGAGGAGCTGAAGCTGGCCCACCGGATCGGCTCCGTGTGGGTGGTGATCTCCATGGGCGCCGCCATCGTCATCGGCATCGTGGGTCGGGCGCTGATGGATCAGGGGCTGGTGGGCCCCTATGTTAGCACCTCCGAGAGCGAGACCATCATCGTGGCCATCGCCCACATCCTCAGCGGCAACGGCCTGGTCCTGGCCATCCTGGCGGGGCTCATCCTGGCGGGCATTTTGGCGGCCACCATGTCCACCGCCGATTCCCAGCTGCTGACGGCGGCTTCGGCGGTGTCGGAGGACCTGTTCAAGGGCGTCTTCCGCTGGCGCATCGGGGAGAAGCAGAGCCTGTGGATCGCCCGGGGCACGGTGGTGGCCGTGTCCATCCTGGCAGCCATCCTGGCCTACGATCCCGACAGCTCCGTGTTCAAGATCGTGTCCTTCGCCTGGGCGGGCTTCGGCGCCGCCTTCGGGCCCCTGATGCTCTTCAGCCTGTTCTGGAAGCGGACCACCCTTCAGGGCGCTGTGGCGGGGATGGTCACCGGCGGCGCGACCATCTTCCTGTGGAAGTTCCTCATCCGGCCCAACGTGGCCTTCCTGGACTTCTACGAGCTCCTGCCCGCCTTTCTGCTCTCGGCCCTGGTCATCTATGTGGTCTCCCTGGTCACGGCTGCCCCCAGCGCGGAGATCCAAGCTGAGTTCGATCAGGCGAATTCTGTTGGCTGAGCATGATAGACGCGCCGTTTTTTTTAATTGAACCGAAAAAGCGGCGCAAAAAGAAAAGCCCAAGAAGGGATCCTGGACTTTACAATTCAGCAACTTATCTTCTTAAAGGTCTTTCAGCTGCACCCTTTCTTGAAAGAAAGGGTGCGAAGCTGAGCGCTGCCTGTGGCAGACGCAGCGAAGCGGAGCACGGGCAAAACAACGAGAAACCAAACAAAGTGCAGGTTTCGACTATGTTTTGCCCAGGGTTTGCGTGCTTTTAATAATATCCTTGATCACTTCTCCCGCCAAAACCAGCCCCGCCACGGCGGGCACGAAGGCCGTGCTGCCGGGGGTAGCCCGGCGACCGGTGGGCTCGTCCGTGGGGGCGGGGGAGAGGGCCGGTTCCGTGGAGTAGACCACCTTCACGTGGTCGATGCCCCGCTTCTTCAGCTCCCGGCGCATGACCCGGGCCAGGGGGCATACGGAGGTCTCGCTGATGTCCGCCACCCGAAAGGCCGTGGGGTCCAGCTTGTTCCCGGCGCCCATGGAGGAGATGATGGGCGTCCCCGCCGCCTTGGCCGCCTCGATAAGCTGGAGCTTGCCGGCCACGGTGTCGATGGCGTCCACCACGTAATCGTATGCAGAAAAATCGAATTGAGAGGCCGTCTCCGGCAGGTAGAAGATGGGCCAGGTCCGCACCGCGCAGTCCGGGTTGATGCTCAGCACCCGGGCCTTGGCCGCGTCAACCTTCAGCATCCCCAGGGTGTCCCGGGTGGCGATGATCTGCCGGTTCAGGTTGGACAGGACCACCCGGTCGCTGTCGATGAGGTCCAGGGCGCCGATGCCGCTGCGCGCCAGGGCCTCCACCGCGTGGCCGCCCACGCCGCCGATGCCGAACACGGCCACCCGCGCACGGGCGAGACGCTCCATGGCCTCGTCCCCCAGCAGCATCTGGGTCCGGGAAAACATGTCTTCCATAGCCTAATTCCTCTTTTCGTGTCCGGCAGTTTTGCCGGTTTCGCTTGCGAAATGGCTGCGCCGGTCCGCAGCAAAGGCATACACTGCAATGTGAAAAATCCTGTTTTTCACATATCCTCGATCAGCACGTCCATGGTGCCGCCGCAGACCATGCCCTCCATGGCCGCCACGTCGTTGGTCATGTCCACGGTGACCACCTGGCTTCTGCCCGTGCCGATCAGCCGCCGGGCCGCCAGAATGGCCTGGTTCTCCCCGCAGCCGCCGCCGATGGTCCCGGCATTGTTCCCCAGCTTGTCCGTGCCCATGAGGGCGCCGCCCTTCACCGGCGTGGAGCCCTTGGTGGAGAGCACCAGCAGCAGGGCCGCGGGATGACTGTCGTCACGGAGGAAGCGCAGGGTGTCCAAGTCCGTATTCTGCTGGGGCAGAACGCCTTCGCCCGCGGGCAGGGCGTGGCGGGCCGCGATCAGCTCCGCCAGGATGGACACGGCGATCTCCGCCGGGGTCACCGCCCCGATGGAAAGGCCGATGGGCGCGTGGACCCGCCCGATGCGCTCTTGGTCATAGCCCTCTTCCGTCAGCAGCGCAAAGAGCCCTTTCACCCGGCGATGGGAGCCGATCATGCCCAGATACCGGGGTTCGTTCCCCCGGAGCAGGTATTTCATGCAGGTCACGTCGTCCCTGTGGCCCCGGGTCAGCACGCACACGAAATCCCCCGCGCCGATGCTCAGCCGGGGCAGAGCGTTCTCAAAGCTGTCGCAGATGACCTCTTTGGCCTCCGGGAACCGGGTGTAGCTCGAGAAGGCGGGCCGATCATCCGCCACGCTCACCGCGAAGCCCACCTTCAGCGCCGCCTCGTAGAGGGCCAGCGACACGTGGCCGCCCCCCAGGAGGATCAGCCGCTCCGGGGGCAGGAACCGGCGGGTGTAGACCCGTTCGCCCACGGTCCGGGTCAGCGTCGCCTCCCGGCCTTCGGTCACCGCGTTCAAAATGTCCTGGAATTCCTTACGCATCCCGCTGCGCCTCGTACGCCTTCATGGCGTCCAGGGTGTCGGAAAGGAGCTGCTCGAGGGGCCAGCCCAGCATGTCCGCCCCCTGCTCGATCACGTCCCGGGAGCATCCGGCGGCGAAGTTCAGGGTCTTATACTTCTTCTTCAATGACTTCAGGCTCACCTCGCCCACCCGCTTGTTGGGGTGGATCAGGGCCACGGCCCCGATGAGGCCGGTGAGCTCGTCCGTGGCGAAGAGCACCTTCTCCATCTCGTGCTCCGGCTTCACGTCGTTGTGATGGCCGTAGCCGTGGCTGATGATGGCCCGGATGAGCCGGGGGTCCAGATCGAGGCCCTCCATGATCTCCTTCGTCTTGTGGCAGTGCTGCTCCGGCCACTTCTCGTAGTCCAGGTCATGCAGCAGCCCCACCAGCTTCCAGAAGTCCTTCTCCGCGCCGTAACCCAGCTTGTCCGCGTACCAGCCCATGACCGCCTCCACGGTCTCGCCGTGCTGCAGATGGAAGGGCTCCTGATTGTATTCTCGAAGCAGGTCCCAGGCCTCCGCCCGGGTGATCTCTCTTGCCATATCCAAGACCTCCTTGCCATTGGGATTCTGGCCTATTATAGGAAGAAAAGGGGGCGGCTGTCAATTCCCGATCCATGCAAAAGCCCTCTCTTCTCAGAGAGGGTAAATCATCATAGGTGTGATTCGCGCGGTAAAATCAGGCTCACCGGGCAACACAAGCGAGGTGTAGCCGAGCGAACTCGATCAACGGGGGAAGAACGCGCGGCTGTTAATCTGTGAGATTCAGCGACATGTGCGGTGAATCTCACACCTTGCAGGCCCCGCCGCTCGGTACGCCGTAGGCGTATAGGCGGGACCTGGAAGCCCCGCCGCAGCGGACACTGACAGTTGAAAAACGCAGTTTTTCAACTGTCAAGCGCACATGCCATGACAGACCATGTAATCGTAGAGCATCTGCCCGTGCTCCTGCTCCTCCTTCTGGATGTGGTTCAGGGCCTCCCGGGCGCCGGCGTCGGTGAACTCGAAGATGCAGGTGTCGTACACGCTGGACACGTGCTTTTCCGTGTCCAGGGCATCCTTGAGCAGGTACTCGTCGGTCTTGCTGTCGGATTTCTTCGTGGCCTTCCCGTTCCCGGGCTGGCTGCTCTGCCCGCCCTGGCTGCCGCCCGACATCATGGGTACCGTGCCCTGCATCAGCTGGTTGATGGTCTCCAAATGTTCCTCCTCCTTGGTGCGGATGGTCAAAAACAGGTCCGCCAGCGCCTGGTCCTCGGCCTTCTGGGCGTACTGGCCGTACTTCTCGATGCAGATCTCCTCCGAAGTCTTGAGGTCCTGCAGCAGCATGGATTCCTTTTGTGTCAGTTTCATTGTTTTCATCACCTCGCCCATAGGATGGCCGGAGGAGAAAACCGCCATGCAGTCCCGATAAAACCGGTGCTTTTTTGCGCTTTTCTCTTGCAATCCGCGCTCCGCTGTCGTATACTGTCCCATATTTTCACGGGAGGCGCATCATGGAGGCGTACGGCTACAGGGAGGGACTCAGGGACGGGCTGCCCATCGGCCTGGGGTATCTTTCCGTGTCCTTCGGCTTCGCCATCTGGGCGGTGAAGCAGGGCATCCCGGGCCTCACGTTGATCCTCCTGTCCGGCACCAATCTGACCTCCGCGGGCCAGGTGGCGGGCGTCACGGTCATGGCGGCGGGCGGGCTGCTCATCGAGCTTGCTTTGACGGAGTTCATCATCAACCTGCGCTATGCCCTCATGAGCGTCACCCTGACCCAGAAGCTCTCGCCCACCTTCAGCCTGTGGCAGCGGATGCTGGCGGCCTTCTTCGTCACCGACGAGATCTTTGCCGTGTCCTCCACCCGCAAGGGCCTCCTGACCTTCCCCTACATGATGGGCCTCGGGTGCCTGCCCTGGATCGGCTGGACCTTGGGCACGGCCCTGGGCGCCTTCGCGGGGGAGCTGCTGCCCGCCGCCCTCTCCGCCGCCCTGGGCATCGCCATCTACGGCATGTTCATGGCCATCATCGTGCCGGGGGCCCTGGAGGAGCA
The DNA here is from genome assembly GCA_902761365.1 of uncultured Eubacteriales bacterium. Taxonomy (GTDB): domain Bacteria; phylum Bacillota; class Clostridia; order Christensenellales; family CAG-138; genus RUG472. Next base: position 11,949 of record CACWJZ010000015.1, read on the forward strand.
GGGGGTGCTGCTGGCCATCCTGGCCGCCGTGGGCCTGGGCCTGGCGCTCCGGTATGTGCCCCTGTTCCGCTTCCTGTCGGAGGGCTTTGTCATCATCATCAGCGCCGTGTGCGGGGCCTGCGTCGCCGCCTGGCTAAAGCCCGTACAGGCGGGGGAGGGGGACGCATGAAGCTGTATCTCTACCTGCTGGTCATGGCCGGCGTCACCTATCTTATCCGCATGCTGCCCCTTGCCTTCTTCCGCAAGAAGATCACCAGCCCCTTTTTGCTGGGGGTCCTGCACTACATGCCCTTCGCGGTGTTGGGGACCATGACCGTCCCCGCCATCTTCACCTCCACCGGCGAGCCCATCTCCGCCGTGGCGGGCTTTTTGGTGGCCCTCCTCCTGGGCCTCAAGCGCCGCTCCCTCATCGAGGTGGCCCTGGCCGCCACCGCCGCGGCGTATGTGACCTCCCTGCTTTTGCAGGCATTTTGACTTTTCTCCACTCGTAGGGGCGATTCATGAATCGCCCGCCCAAGTTACGTTCAAAAGCGGGCCGATCGTGATCGGCCCCTACAACACCACTGCAAAATCCTGGCGTCCCTCCGAAAAAAAAGACTTGACCCTGACGTAACGTCAGGGTTTATACTTATGCGCGAAGGGAGGCGATGGCCATGATGACGGTCCATGAGGTCAGCGAGCTCACCGGCGTCAGCGTCCGGGCCCTGCACCATTACGACCAGCTGGGGCTGCTGAAGCCCGCGGCGGTCACCGAGGCGGGGTATCGGCTGTACGACGAGGATTCCCTCGTCCGGCTCCAGAGCATCCTGCTCTTTCGGGAGCTGCAGTTCCCGCTGAAGGACATCGGGGCCATATTGGACAGCCCCGTCTTCGACAGGAACAGGGCGCTGGACCAGCAGATCCACCTGCTGGAGCTGCAGAAGGAACATTTGGAGAACCTGATCGACTTAGCCAAAGGTATCAAAGGCATGGGGGTGAAACACTTGACGGATTTTAGAGCATTCGACACCAGGAAGATCGACGAGTACGCCCGGGAGGCCAAGGCGTCCTGGGGCAAGACGCCCGAGTGGCAGGAGTACGAGCAAAAAGCCCAGGGGCGCACCCGGGAGGACAACGCCGCTCTGGCCCGGGGCATGATGGACATTTTCGCCGAATTCGGTGCCATCCGGGACCGGGACCCCGCCGCGCCCGAGGCCCAGGCCCTGGTGCAAAAGCTCCAGGGGTACATCACGGAGCATTTTTACACCTGTTCGGACACCATTTTGCTGAGCCTGTCCAAGATGTACGACGGCGGCGGCACCATGACGGAGAATATCGACAAGGTCGGCGGCCCCGGCACGGGCGATTTTGCGGCCCGGGCCATCGCGGCGCATTGCAACAGGTAAAGGAAAGTCGTTGGCGTTCATCCTTTCTGTCATCCTGACCGAGGGAGCGAAAACATACCGGCAGTTTTCGCGTAGAAGCATAAGCGACCGAGTGGAAGGACCTCTGAACGGAGCGGGGAGAAACGAGATGCTTTCACACCGTATGAGCTTTTGCGATCAGAGATCCCTCGACTAACGTTCGGGATGACAGGATAACGGGCAAGTTACGCCATTCAAAGGAACGCAGGTACAGTTGCGCTGAAGAGCAAAAAGCGGTATACTCATCCTATCAACAACAAGGAGGGCGGGTATGCCTCTTTTATTGGTGCGCAACGACATTACGAAGATGACCGTGGACGCCATCGTCAACGCGGCCAATCCTTCGCTCTTAGGCGGCGGCGGGGTGGACGGCGCCATCCACCGGGCCGCGGGGCCGGAGCTGCTGGCGGAATGCCGGACGTTGGGCGGCTGCCAGACCGGGGACGCGAAGATCACCGGCGCCTACCGATTGCACGCCCAATACGTCATCCACACGGTGGGGCCCATCTGGCGCGGGGGCGGGCACGGGGAGGAGCATCTTTTGCGTTCCTGCTACCGCCGTTCCCTGGCGCTGGCGGCGGACCGCGGCTGCGAGACCGTGGCTTTTCCCCTGATCTCCAGCGGCGTCTACGGCTACCCCAAGGCGGACGCCTTTCGGGTGGCCACCGAGGCCATCAGCGCCTTTTTGGCCGATCACGATCTCACGGTCTACCTGGTCCTCTTCGACAAGGCGGCCTATCTTCAGGGCGACCGCTTTGGGGATGTTCAGAGCTTCATCGACGACGCCTACGCCGAAACAGAGCTGAAGCGCCCCCGGAACCTGTATTCCAACCGCTGGGCACAGGAGCCCCGGGACAGGCTGGCGGACACGGGCGAGTTCCGCATTGTCAGGGAGGAGGACGCCTGCCCGTATGAGGCGGCCCCATCCGCTGCGTCCAAGGCCCCCCGGAAGAGGCCCAAGCCCCTGGCCCGGATGGAAAAGGCGACGGACCGGGACCTGGACGATATGCTCCGACAGCTGGACGAGGGATTTTCCACCACATTGCTGAAGCTCATCGATCAGAAGGGCCTGACCGACGTGCAGTGCTACAAGAAGGCGAATATCGACCGGAAGCTCTTCTCCAAGATCCGGTCCGACCCCCGCTACAAGCCCTCCAAGACCACCGCCGTGGCCTTCGCCCTGGCGCTGGAGCTCACCCTCCCCGAGGCTCAGTCCCTCCTCTCCCGGGCGGGCTACACCCTCTCCCACAGCTACCTTAGCGACATTCTCGTGGAATACTGCATCCGGCAGAAGCAGTACGATGTCCTTGCCGTCAACGAGCTCCTCTTTTCCTACGACCAGCCCCTTTTAGGCAGTTGATTTCAGGCTGTCAAGAAAGTGTGCCAGAAGCCGTTTTGTCCGTGCCCGAGCTATAGTGCACTATGCGATGGGCCGGGAAAACGGCTAATTTGCGACAGTTCAATTGGGAAAGGACGCCATTATGCGTCCTTTCTACCTCTGCTCTTTCTTTAGTATTCCTTGTCGCAAATGGCCTGGCCCTTTATCGACAGCCTGATTTGTCGCCCGTCAAGCGACCAAACCCACCATCGGATAGCCTATACTGTGGTCACAGGGTCAAAAGATCCGGTGACCATTTTTGTTTAGGAGGTACAGAGCTATGAAGAAGGGTTTGACGGAACTGGTGTTCATTTTGGACGAGAGCGGCAGCATGAGCGGTATGGAGGCGGACACCATCGGCGGCTTCAACAGCATGATCGACAAGCAGCGCCGGGAGGCGGGGGAGGCCTATGTGTCCACGGTGGCCTTTGCGAACGAGAGCCGGGTGATCCACGACCGGGTGCGCCTCGATGAGGTGGCGCCCCTGACCCGGCGGGACTATACCCCCGGCGGCTGCACGGCCCTGCTGGACGCTTTGGGCGGGGCCATCCATCACATCGGGAACGTGCACAAGTACGCCCGGGCCGAGGACGTGCCGGAGCACACCGTCTTCGTCATCACCACCGACGGCATGGAGAACGCCAGCCATCGGTACGGCCGCCGGGAGGTGAAAGACATGGTGGAGCGGCAAAAGGCCCGGTACGGCTGGGAATTCCTGTTCCTGGGGGCCAACATGGACGCCATCGCCGCCGCGGAGGACATCGGCATCCAGAGGGATCGGGCGGTGAAGTATGTTTCCGACGCCCAGGGCACGGAGCTCAACTATCGGGTGGTCAGCGACACCCTCTGCAAAATGCGCATGAGCCGCCCCGTCACCGCCTCCTGGAAGGCCGAGATCGAGGAGGACGAAGCGAAAAGGGGATAAGGGGACGTTTACGGGCCGGGCAAGCCACGGCTTCTACGGATGTGGGACGATACGTAACCGTAGGGGAGGGGCTTGCCCCTCCCGTGTTGCCTGTGGTATTCTGTTCTCATGGAGAAAAAGGAAAAATATCCCAAAAGAAAGCGCAATCGCCTGCCCCGATTCGATTACAGCACCCCCGGGGCGTATTTTATCACCATTTGTGCACACGAACACAAATGCGTTTTTTCACGCGTGCAGGTGTCAGAACCCGTAGGGGACGGGCTTGCCCGTCCCGTAGTTATCCTTACGAACCTGGGGCACATCGTCGAACAACAGATCGCAGCTATCCCAAATCGATTTCCCACCGTCTCTGTGGATGCATATGTGATCATGCCCAACCATATACATTTGTTATTATCGTTGCATCAGGATGCGGGACGGGCAAGCCCGTCCCCTACGGTGGGAAACATAGTCGGAACGCTTAAATCGCTGAGCGTACGAGCTGCCAAGCCATATCTGGGTGACAAGCCATTGTTTCAGCGCTCCTACTACGACCACGTGATCCGCGGCGAAAGGGACTACAGCGAAACGTGGGCCTACATGGACGGCAACCCCGGCCGCTGGGCGGAGGATGAGCTGTTCGCCCAATGAATCCTTCCAGCATTTTCCAGCATACCTCCTGCGGATCGGGCCACACTACCATTGTCGGCCATGAGCCGAACAACACCGGGAGGTAAAGAGATGTCTTTCTTCGATGAGTTTGAACGCTCCTATACCGGCAGCGACAAAAAGGACAAGAAGAGCCGGAACGAGCGCAAGGAACAGGACCGACAGATGGAAACGGAACAGAAGCAGCGTCGGGACAGGAATGATCCCTACTATGAGTAACGACTGAACCCAAACCAGAAAAAAGAGGCTGATGAAGCCTCTTTTTTGTGTCTGGCTGCCGATATGGGCATCAGACCATTTGCGGCGTCATTATTATTGAAAACAATCAAGGTGGAAAGGGCTCAAACGCCCTTTCTTTTGAATATATTGCCGCAAATTAGCTGCGTTTTCGCTTGCCCATATCCGAAGCATAGTCGCAGGGCGTCGCTTCGCTTCTTCTGCTCCTTGCTTCGGATGCACTGCGTCTCGCTTCATCCCGCACTGCGGGCGCTCAACTTCGTGCCCCGCGGTACCATTGTACAGCTTCGGGGCGAAGATAAGCAGCTTCTGTTGCCCATCTTGACAGTCAGACTTATTTTATGATCAATATCCTTTCCTTCCCGCAGAAGGGCTCGGAGAGCTCCCCGTTCAGCTCCTGCAGGCGCCGCTGGGGGATGCCGAACCGCTTGCCCACGGTGAACAGGTTCTCGTCCGGGTCCGGGGCGTAGATGAGGATGCCTCGGCCCGGCTGGGTGCCCGGCCCGGCCAGCAGGTCGTCGGTGTAGCCGATGGGGTTTTCGGCGTACTGTTCCCCGGAGAAGAGCAGCTCCACCCGCCCCTGCAGCACCCGCCCCCGGCCCGTGACCGTGGAGAAGGCCGCGGCGGAAAGGGGCAGCACCAGGCCCCCCTGACCCGGCAGGGTGAGGGAGAAGGGCACCTCCCCCGTGAAGCTGTGCAGTAGGCCGCTGTCGCACCGGTACACCGTGGTCACCAGGACCACGCCCTCCAGGAGCGTCCCGCCCTCCGTGGGCTCCAGACCCGTGATGGCGGGCAGGGCTCGGCTGTAGAGGACCTGTTGGACCTCCGGCATATGGTTGGGCACGGCGAGGGGCCCCTCCACCGTTTCCTCCTTCAGCACCGGCCCCAGGTACATGAGCCCCGTTTTCTCCTCCCGGTGGCAGAGGAAGGTGCCGCCCTCGTCGTAGGCGTCGTACAAAATGCGCATGCGGCTCTCCGCGCCCCCGTAGGCGGACACGGACACGTCCCCGCTCAAAAACAGCGCCTCCCCGTCCGTCCGGGCGGACAGGCCGTTCAGCTCCGCGTTCAGCGCGGCGCCCTGGCTGGTTTGCCCCTCCAGCTTCACCGTGTCGGTGAAGGGGGTCCGCACCGGCATCTCCCGGAGCCGTCCCTCCGGGTCCAGCAGCACCAACGAGGAATACAGCTCCCCTTCCAGGGCCATGCCCTCGCCCGTCTGGCGGCTGGACAGGATGCGGACCGTGCCCTTGCTTTCCAACACGTTGGTGCCCGCCTCCACGCCCAGTTCGTCCCGGACCTGGATGGCCTTGGCCCCCTGCAGCGACCGGCGCCGGGTCACAATGGTCTCCTCCCGGCTTTCGAGGCCCACCGCGCCGCGGATGGCGGACACGGCCCCCACCTCCCGGGGCAGCAGCAGCCACACCTTCAAGTCCAGGACCGCGCTCAGGCGCAGGCCGTCGTCCTCCCGGTGGCAGGCGCACTTCAGCAGCTGCCCGTAGATCCGGGGCTGCAGACCGTCCTCTGTGATCCGGGCGCTGATGAGGTGGGTGAACTCCGCCGCCGCGTCGAAGGAGAACAGCACCCGCTCCCCGGTCTCCGCGATCAGGTGGAGCTGGAGCTGGCCGCTGAGCCGGACCCCCGTTTCGCCCACCCGGACCTCCCGGATCTGCAGCTCGGGCGTCACCGATAGCACGCTCCCGGCGGTCCGCCCCTGGGGCAAGGGGATGGCGCTCTCGATGGGCACCTGTTCCTCCAGCTGCATATACAGGGTATCTACGTTGAAACTGACCTTTTCCACATCCATGGCCATGACCTCCCATAGGGTTTCTTTCCCCACAGCCTATGCCGCCTTGCCGAAAAAAAGACCCGGCCAGGCGCGATGGAGGCGGGACATTTTCCATGGCATCCTGTATACTGAACGATACGGAGGACCGCGACGCTTGACGGCGGCGGGGCCGGCGCGTACAATGGAAACGACAGGCATCCCCGGAAACGGCGCCATAGCCCATGGACGGGTAGCCAGGAAGCGAACAGAAGCATGCGGAGGCAAAGCCATGCAGTATAAGGGCATTCAAAAGGTATTGGAGGGGAAGTTCATCACCCGCTACGACGTGGAGTACGTGACGGCGGAGGGCCACCCCAAGACCTATGAGATCATCAGCCGGAACCGGGACATCCAAACCCTGCAGGAGCTGCAGAACCACACGCCGGATTCCGTCGTCCTGATCCTGACGGACGAAAGCGGCCAGCGGCTCCTCATCAACCGGGAGTATCGGATGGCCATGGCCCAGTGGATCTACAACTTCCCCGCCGGGCTCATCGACCCGGGGGAGACGGTGGAGGAGAGCGCCCGCCGGGAGCTGTGGGAGGAGACGGGGCTCCGGCTCGTCCGCATCGACGACGTGCTGGACGGCAGCTACAGCGCCGTGGGCTTTGCCAACGAGCGGAACGCCTGCGTGTTCGGCGTGGCGGCCGGGACCTTCCAGAAGAGCACCTCGGACGCGGAGGAGATCGTCCCCGGGTGGTATACCCGCTCGGAGCTCAAAGCTCTTCTTCGAACGGAGCTCTTCGCGGCCCGGACCCAGGCCTACTGCTACGCCTGGGCCAACGGGGCCCCGGTTTGAAGGACGGACGGGGAGCAAATTGGCTCTCCATCAAGACCCATACAACTAGTTTATGGAAAGGAGACGGACATGATCGTTTTGAACGTGACCTACCGGTGCAAGCCGGACATGCGGGAACCGTTTTTGGAGCGGATTATAGCGGAAGGGATCGACGTGGCCTGCCGGGCGGAGGCGGGGAATATCCGGTACGATTACTACCTGCCCTTCGACGGCGGCGACGAGCTGCTGCTGGTGGAGAAGTGGCGGGACGGGGACGCCCTGAAGGCCCATAGCGAGATGCCCCACATGGCCCGCCTCGCCGCGCTGAAGCCGGAGTACGTGACGGAGACCGTCATCGAGCGCTACGAAGCATGAGCACGGAGTTTCGCCCCATCGGGCCGGAGCAGGACGCGGCCATGGCCAACATCGTCCGGGAGGCTCTGAAGGCCCACGGCCTGGACATCCCCGGGACGGCCTATTTCGATGCGTCGCTGGACCACCTGAGCGCGTACTACGACCGCCCCGGCCGCGGCTACTACGTGCTGCTCCGGGACGGGGGCCTGATGGGCGGCATCGGCGTGGCCGAGTTCGACGGGCTTGCGGGCGGCTGTGAGCTTCAGAAGCTGTACCTGGACCCGTCGGCCCGGGGGCAGGGGCTGGGGTACGAGATGATCCGTTTCATCGAGGACAGGGCCAGGGAGATGGGCTATGGCTATATCTATCTCGAGACTCACACGAACCTTGCCGCCGCCATCCACGAATACGAGCGGGCGGGCTACCGCCGGATCGACCGGCCCGCTTCCGTCATCCATACGACCATGGACCGGTTCTATCTCAAAGCCTTGTAGCGAAGGGACCTGGGGAATGATCGCAAAAGGCGCTGCCTCCAAATAGCTTTTCATATTTCTGGGCTTTCAGCAAACAGGCTTGTCATCCCGACCGAGGGAGCGAAAACGCAAGAAACAAATTGGCATACAGGCAGGAGCGACCGAGTGGAGGGACCTCTGAACGGCGTTGGCGCAGCGAGGATGAAACTTGCAGCGGGCGATTCGTGAATCGCCCCTACGGAGGGAACGCGAAATTTGCTCATGACGTTGTAGGGGCGGATCACGATCCGCCCGCATGTGAACGATACAAAAACGGGAGGGTCAAGACCCTCCCCTACGGTGTGTATGCTTACTGTGTTGTAGGGGACGTGGCTTGCCCGTCCCGCGCCCCCGTTGTCATCCTGACCGGGGACCGAGCGCCCGGAAAAAGCTCCGAAGCGCCATTTCTTTTATCACGTTTAGGATCGCCGCAAATGGTCTGGCCCCATATGGGCGGCCGTCTTACTCCAAGTGGTCCTTGCCGCCCATGTAGGGCCGCAGGGCTTCGGGGATGGTCACGGTGCCGTCGGATTGCAGGTGGTTCTCCAGGAACGCGATCAGCATCCGGGGCGGGGCCACCACGGTGTTGTTCAGGGTGTGGGCGAAGTAGTTGCCCTTCTGCTTGTTCTTGATCCGGATGCCGAGGCGCCGGGCCTGGGCGTCGCCCAGATTGGAGCAGCTGCCCACCTCAAAGTACTTCTGCTGCCGAGGGGACCAGGCCTCCACATCGAGGCTCTTGACCTTCAGGTCCGCGAGGTCGCCGGAGCAGCACTCGAGGGTCCTGACGGGGATGTCCAGAGAGCGGAAGAAGTCCACCGTGTTCTTCCACAGCTCGTCGAACATCCTGGGGCTGTCCTCGGGCTTGCAGACGATGATCATCTCCTGCTTCTCGAACTGATGGATGCGGTACACGCCCCGCTCCTCGATGCCGTGGGCGCCCACCTCCTTGCGGAAGCAGGGGCTGTAGCTGGTGAGCCGCTGGGGGAGGCTATCCTCCTCCAGGAAGGAATCGATGAACTTGCCGATCATGGAGTGCTCGCTGGTGCCAATGAGGTACAGGTCCTCGCCCTCAATCTTGTACATCATGTTCTCCATCTCCGTGAAGCTCATGACCCCGTTCACCACGCTGGAATGGATCATGAAGGGGGGGATGTAGTAGGTGTAGCCCCGATCGATCATGAAGTCCCGGGCGTAGGAGAGCACGGCGGAATGGAGCCGGGCGATGTCGCCGCACAGGTAGTAGAACCCGTTGCCGCTGATCTTGTCCCGGGCCGCGTCCAGCTCGATGCCGTGGAACGCCTTCATGATGTCCGTGTGGTAGGGGATGGGATAGTCCGGCACCACGGGCTCACCGAAGCGCTCGATCTCCACGTTCTCAGAATCGTCCTTGCCGATGGGCACGGAGGGATCGATGATCTGGGGGATCACCAGCATGCGCTTTTTGATCTCCTCCTTCAGCTCGTCCTTGCGGGCATCCAGGGCGGCGATCTCGTCGCCGATATGGGCGACCTCCTGCTTGGCAGCCTCCGCCTCGTCCCTCTTGCCCTGGCCCATGAGCATGCCGATCTTTTTGCTGGCCACGTTCCGCTGGTTCTTCAGCGCGTCGCCGCGGGTGGAAGCCTCCCGCAGCTCCTTGTCCAGGGCGATGACCTCGTCCACCAGGGGGAGCTTCTCGTCCTGGAACTTCTTTTTGATGTTTTCCCGCACCAGATCGGGGTCGGTGCGCAGGAGCTTAATGTCGATCATATGGTTACATCCTTTCCGGGGCCTGAATGCCCAGCAGATTTAATCCGATGGCAATGGTTTGCCGCGCCGCGTCGGTGAGGGCGAGGCGCGCCGTCCGCTCCGCCTCGTCGTCAGCCATGATGCGGATCTCGTAGTAGAACTTGTTCATGGCGGTGCACACGGCCATGACCGAGCGAGCCACCAGGTAGGGCTCATACTTCTCGCCCGCGGCCTTCACGGCGGCGGGGAAGGCGTCGATGGCCTTCAGGAGCGCCAGGGAGTAGGGGTCGGAGAGCACCGAGGCGTCCAGCTTGGTCCGGTCGTACCCGCCCGCCTTGCGCAGCACGGAGCAGCAGCGGGCGTGGGTGTACTGGGCGTAGGGGCCCGTCTCCCCGTCGAAGTTCAGCACCTTGTCGTAGCTGAAGACCACGTCCTTGATCCGGGAGTTGTAGAGGGCACCCCAGATCACCGCGCCCACGCCCACGGCCTCCGCCGCGGACCGCTTGTCCTCCAAATCGGGGCTCTTTTCGCAAATGATCTCGTAGGTCTTCTCCACCGCCGCGTCGAGCACGTCGTCGAGGTAGAGGACCTTGCCTTCCCTCGTGTGGAAGGCGCCGCCCTCCATGCTCACCATGCCGAAGTTCACGTGGACGCAGTCCTTCACCCAGTCCCGGCCCATGAGCTCCAGGACCTTGAAGATCTGCTTGAAGTGCAGGTCCTGCTGGTAGGCGACCACATAGAGGAGCTTGGCAAAATCGTAGGTCTCCTTCCGGTAGCAGGCAGCGGCCAGGTCCCGGGTGGCGTAGATGGTGCTGCCGTCGCTCTTGAGGATGATGCAGGGGGGCATGTTCCACTCAGACAGGTCCACGATGGTGGCGCCCTTGTCCAGCTTGCTGATGCCCTTTTCCCTGAGCTCGTCTATGACGGGCTGCATCTTGTCCTCATAGAAGGATTCGCCCGCCCAGCTGTCGAAGCGGACGCCCATGCGCTCGTAGGTCTTCTTGACCTCCCGAATGGTGGCGTCCTTCATCTGCTTCCACAGGCCCACGGCCTCCTCGTCCCCAATTTCGATCCGATGGAACCAGGAGCGGGCTTCCTCGTCCATCTCGGGATGCTCCTCGGCCTCCTTGTGGTAGCGGACGTACAGGTCCACCAGCTCCCGGATGCCGTACTGGTCCACGGGCTTGGTGCCCCACCGCTTGTAGGCCACGATCATCTTGCCGAACTGGGTGCCCCAGTCCCCCAGATGGTTGACGCCCACCGGGTCATACCCCAGGTGCTTATAGATGCGATACAAGGCGTTGCCGATGGCGGTGCTGGGCAGGTGGTGGAAGCCGAAGGGCTTGGCGATGTTGATGGAGGAATAGTCCAGCACCACGTGGCGGCCCTTTCCCTCGTCGGAGGCGCCGTAGGCTTCGCCCGCGTCCAGGACCTTCATGAGCACGGCCTGGGCCTGCTGTCCCTTCTCGATGAAGAAGTTGAGGTACGGTCCCATGGCCTCCGCCTTCTCGATGCCCGCGGGCAGGACGATCCTCTCCTTCAGCTCCGCGGCGATGGCGTTGGGGGCCTTATGGAGGACCTTGGCCAGCTTGAAGCAAGGGAAGGCCACGTCCCCCATGGCGGGGTTCTTGGGCGATTCCAGCAGCCCCTGAAGCTCCTCCAGGGGCAGGTCCACGCACCCCTGCAGGGCGGCGGCCACAGCTTCCGTATAGTTCATAGGGTTCTCCCTCCTATGTCGCTCAGATTCATAACTTTAATAGTATAGCAGATACTTTTCCAAAAGGAAACAGAAAACGGAGGATTTTTTGAAAAACCTCCGTTCTTGCGTGCCAGGGAGCCTTTCAGGCTTCGTGCAGTTCTACGCTGAGATTCCGATTCCTTTTGGCCGCGTCCTTTATCACAGGCAAAAACCGCTGGGCCGAGGGGGAGGCCGTCCCGGTGAGGATGAGGCGGGTGGGCTCGCCGATGTCCGTCAAACAGTCGTGCAGCGCGTCCAAATTCCGGCCGAACCAGGCGGGGAAGCGCAGCTCCCCCTGGAGATAGTCGTAGACCGCCTCAGGGGTGCCGAGCCGTTCAAAATCGCACAAAATCAGCATGGTTCATTCCTCCCCGTAGAGCAAGGTGAAGCTTTCGTAGTGGTCGTCGGTGTAGTAGATGAGGCCGTCGTTGGAATAGATGATGCGCTTGGCGCCCCGGGAGCGCTTCCCCACGGTGTCGATGTCGCATTCGTAGTAACTGCGGCCCTTTTTCTTGGGCAGCAGGCCCTCAAAGTTTCCGAAATAGTCTCCGCCGATGGCTCCGCCGGGAATGTAATCCTCCACCTCGCCACCGGTCCAGCCCAGCTTCCGGGCCTGCTCCTTGGTGATGAAGTGGGGCGGCAGCTCCCCGTAGAGGTGCAGGTACAGGGCCACCCGGTCCTTGTCGTCGTAGTCCTCCCCGTACTGCACCGGGCTCTCCGTGCCCCGGGGCGTAGGGGCAGCCGTGGGCTTGGGCGCCTTGGTGGGCTTCGGTGCATCCGTGGGCGCAGGCGTGTCCGCCGGTCCCTGGGGCGTGTCCGGTAGCAGGACGAGGCTGTCGTCTATGGGCGCTTCCGTAGGCTCCGCCGTGGCAGGCGGGTCCGTCAGCTGGACGAACGCGCTTTGAGCCGGTCGAGAGGCGCAGCCGACCAGCAGGAGCAGCAGTATGAGCGTCAGGGAGAAAACCTTTTTCATGTCCTCAGTATACACCCCGGGACCCCATTGTGCAACGGGCAGAAAGAGAGTATACTATATTCAGCCTGACGAAACCATATGGCTTCGTCAGGCTGAGGCTCCGCGTTCGCTTCGCTTCCAGGCCCCGCCTATACGCTGCGCATACCGGGCAGCGGGACCTGCAAGGAGTGAGATCCGCCGCACATGTCACCGGATCTCACGGATCAGAAGCTGCGCGTTCTTCCCCCGCCGGTCGAGTTCGCTCGGCTACACCTCGCTTGTGTTGTCCGGTGAATGCGATATAGGAATAGAAGACAATGGAAAAGATAAGGGTCTAAAAGGAAAGGAGGTCGCCGTGCGCAAAGGAGGTATTGTTTTGTTGACCGTGCTCTTGCTATTGGCGGGCTGTCAGACCCAGCCCAAGCCCCTTCAGCGCACAGATTATCTGCTGGATACGGTGGTCACCCTGACCCTTTATGACGCTACAGAGGCAGATCTGGACGCGGCCTTCGCGGAGATACGCCGATTGAACGACCTGCTGGACGCGTATTCTCCCTTCAGCGATCTGGGCTGGCTGCAGGCCGCCGCAGGGCTGAAACCTGTGACCGTGGCCTCTGAGACCATGGAGCTCCTTGTCTTTGCCAAGGACATGTATGAGCGGACCGGCGGGTATCTGGACGTGACCGTGGGGCCTCTCATCGATCTGTGGGATATTGGAAACGGGGGCCACTACCCCACGGAAGCGGAGCTGACCGCCGCCCGGGGCCTGCTGGGCATGGACGATCTCATTTTGGATGAAGCCAACGGCACCGCGTACCTGGCCCGCCCCGGCATGCGGGTGGACCTGGGGGCCCTGGCCAAGGGGTATATCGCGGATAAGGTCAAGGCCCTGCTGCTGGATAGGGGCGTCAAAAGCGGCGTCATCGACCTGGGCCGGAACATCCTGCTGAGCGGGGAAAAGCCGGGCGGCGCGGCCTTTTCCATCGGCGTCCAGAGCCCGACGAACTCCGGGGAGCTGCTGCGGGTCCTGGCCCTCAAAGACAGGAGCCTGGTCACCTCCGGCACCTACGAGCGCTTCTTCGAGTACGACGGCCAGCGCTATCACCACGTCCTGGACCCCTTCACCGGCTTCCCCGCGGACACGAGCCTTTCCGCCGTCACCGTCCTTTCGGGCAGCTCCCTCTGGGGCGACGCCCTGTCCACGGCCTGTCTCCTTTTGGGTGTGGAGCAGGGCATGGCCCTCGTCGATTCGATCCCCGACGCCGAGGCCCTCTTCGTCCGCACCGACGGCACCGTCATCACCACGGCGGGCTTTCCGCAGACATGAGGAAAAGACCATGAAACGACTGATCTGGTATGACCTGCAGTATTTGCGGAACATCGGGAAGGCAGCCTGCTTCTGCGGCGGGCTAATCGCCATACCTCTTTTCATCGTTGGGATGGCATATATAACAACAGATCCCTGGGCATGGCTCCTGCTTTTGCCCGGCACTGTTGCTGCGACCTTCGTCTGGTGGCTGCTGCGATATGGCCTTCGGGAGCGAGCCGTGCTGAAAGCTGAGGCGGCGGGGCTGACCCTGCCGGAAGCGTTGCTGCCGGAAACAAGCCGCCGGACCCTGTATGGGAATGAGGAATGGCTGATCCTGGCGGGAAAGCTGGCCGTGCATCGGTCGTTTCTGGAGCGGGTGACGATCGAGATAACGGATAAAGGCGTTCATTGGGGCCCAACCTATTGGACCGTGTTCCAACTGAAAAACGGGAAGCGGTACAGGATACATGTGGATTCCGCCAGCACGGGCAGGAAGATAAAGAACTGGTTCGACAACTGAAAACGGGATAAATGACAGCCCTTCCGCGCTTGCGAAAGGGCTGAGTTTAGTGTTTTCAACGGGCCGGGCAAGCCACGGCCCCTACAACGAATAGGCGCGATGACCCATGTAGGGGAGGGGCTTGCCCCTCCCGTCCTTTTTATCCGATCAGCGGCCGGTGGACGCGGACGACTTCGCCATCCTCCATATACACCCTCGGCACCCGGGGGGTGATGAGGCAGGTGACCTCGTAGCCGATGGTCCCGACCAGGTCCGCCACGTCGTCCGCCGTGATCTCGTCGTCCCCGTCCCGGCCGAAGATGGTGACGGTGTCGCCCACCTGGGCCTCCGGGACCCCGGTCACGTCGACCATGAACTGGTCCATGCACACCCGCCCGATGATGGGGCAGCGCTTCCCGCGGACCAGGACCTGTCCCCGGTTGCTGAGGAGGCGGTTCACCCCGTCGGCGTACCCGGCGCACACGGTGGCCACCCGGGTCCCGGGCTGGGCCACGTAGGTGCAGCCGTAGCTCACGGGGGTGGGCGCGGTGACGGTCTTCAAAAAGCTGATATGGGACCGCAGGGCCATGACGCCTTTGATCCCGCCGATCAGGCTCAGGTCCACCTCATTGGAGGGCTTGAGCCCGTAGAGGATGATCCCCTCCCGGACCATGTCGAATTTGTCGGGCATCTCGATGAGGCCCGCGCTGTTGTCCAGGTGCTTCAGCGGGATCTCGATGCCCCGCCACGCCATGGCGTCGGTGAAATCCTTGTACCGCCGGGTCTGCTCCCTGGCATAGGTCTTGTCGGCGCAGTCTGCCTTGGCGTAGTGGCTGAACACGCCCAGGAGCTTTCCGCCGGGGAGCCTGGTCAGGGCTTCGATCTCGTCCAAAGACTGCTCCGTGCAGGCGAACCCGATGCGGCCCATGCCCGTGTCCAGGGCGATATGGTAGGCGATGGTCTTCCCGTGGGCGGCCCCGTAATCGCACAGGGCCTTGCCGTAGGCGAAGGAAGGTACCGCCGCCTCGATGTCGTATGCCGCGATGGCCTCAAAGTCGCTTTCGGGCGTGGGTCCCAGCAGGAAAATGGGCGTTTCGATGCCCGCCTTCCTGAGCTCCACGGCCTCGTCCGTCATGGCCACGGCGAACCGGTCCGCCTTGCCCTCCAGGAGTTTCGCCGCTTCCACGGCCCCATGGCCGTAGGCGTTGGCCTTGATGACCGCCGCCAGGAGCACCTCGTCCGGCAGATGGTGCCGGGCCGCCATGAAATTGTGGAGCATGGCGCTAAGATCGATCTCGGCCCAGGTCCGCAGCGTGGATTCAACCTTCATATCTATGTCTATGCCTCGTGTCAACGTTTTTCTTACTGTATCACCATCTGCCCCGGGCGGCAAGGGGCTGCCGGAGGCCGGAAAGAATATATCCCCGGAGAGGGGGATCAGTTGTCATAGAAGAAGCTGCGCAGCCACTGATACCGCTCGCCTTCCCGCCAGCCGTCGCCGGTCTCGTCCCGGGTGGTGCAGTTGCAGACGCAGCCGGGAAGAGCATCGATCACGGCCTGGTTCTGGGCCGCGGAGAGACCGTTCATGGAGAACCAGAGGCGCTTGGCCTGAGTGAACTGCAACAGTGGCGTAACATCCTCCAAATGGATGTTGGCGATGTTGATGTCTGTGAGATGGGGAAGACCCACCAGGGGCGATACGTCGGGGATGTTGTTCATGAACAGCTCCACATATTGCAGCTCTTGGAGGCAGCTGAGGGCGGAGATGTCCGTGATCTTGTTGTCCGCCAGGATCAGCAGCTGCAGGTGAGGCAGGTATTGGAGCACCTCCAGATCCTCATTGGTCAGGTAGTTGTGCCCCAGGTCCAGGGCCAAAAGGTCCGTGCAATATTTGAGGTCCTTCAGATCTCCGGCCTTCAGACGCTTGGTCTTCTTGATCCGGTTGTTCATGGCGTCGCTGTAGTAGGACTGGGTGTACTTGGATGGATTCTTGGTGGAGAAGGCGATGGCGTCCGTTCGGATGGCATGTTGTCTGAGATGGATCGTCCATACGAACTTCACGTCGGGCCGGGCGGCCATGAGCACCTCCATCTGCTCGTTGCTGAGCCCGCAGTCGCACATGATCAGCTTCTTCAGGTACGGCAGTTGAGCGATCTCAGATAGCACCGCCTCGGGAGACTTGAAGACGGTCTTGCTTACGTCCAGCTCCTCCGCGGCGTTGTCCATGACCTGCCCAAACACGGTCACCCGGCGGACGAACACCGTCTCCGGGTGCTCCGACTGCAGTTGGGCGACAGCCGTATCCGTATCCTCCCTTTCGGGCAGGTACACCTTCTTTAGCGCGGAGAAGGCCCGCAGCAGAGGGATCAGCTCCTGGACGGAGCAGGAGGCGTTTCGCAAATCCAGCTCCGCAGCGCCCGTTTCCACTTTTTGGCCCAGCAGATCCACGGTCTGCAGGATTTTTAGCTCGGGGCGTGCCGCCTGGACGGAAAGCACATCCTCCAGCCCCAGGGCGGTGCCGTGCAGGTCCACCGTCTGCAACTCGGGCAGATAGGGCAGGGCAAAGAGCAGTTCGTCCACGTTGGGCAGATTGGCGTTCGCCAGGG
Source organism: uncultured Eubacteriales bacterium (assembly GCA_902761365.1). Taxonomy (GTDB): domain Bacteria; phylum Bacillota; class Clostridia; order Christensenellales; family CAG-138; genus RUG472. The sequence continues at coordinate 28,835 of CACWJZ010000015.1, forward strand.
CGATGGATGTTGCTTCTACGGGGAAGTGGGCGTCGCCCACGGGCACGGTATAGGAAACGGTGAGATCAGGGTACTGGCCGGACAGAGCCATCACGTCCGCCGGGTCGATGGTCGCTTCCGTCAGGTCCAGGACCCGCAGGCGGGGGAAGGCCGCCAAGCCCTTTTCCAGCAGCTGGAAGTCGGGGGCCTCCCGCACTGTCAGCGCTTCGTCCGCCATGGTCAAAACCTGATCCCCTACGACCAGGGTGAAGGTCAAGGAGAGATCCGGTCGGGTCTCCATGAGGGATAGCAGGGCGTCATAGGCGGTACTTCCTGAGGCGTCGACGGCGCTGAGCTGTTCAAAGTAAGACAGCAGCTGCCCATCCTCCGGGGAGAAGTGGGGCAGCACCAGCTCCGTGCTGTCACAGGGGAAGCGCCCGTCCGTCAGGGGTATGGCCCATAGGATCTGGCAGTCCGCCGGGACCGCCTGGCGGATGGCTTCATACCAGGTGGGGGTCACCTGTTCGCAGGCCGTTACATCCAGCTTGCGCAGCTCCGGATACGCGGCCAGGGCCGCGGGCTCGGGCAGGGTCTCCGTGGTGAAGCTGAGCTCGCAGACTGGCGCAGCTGTGGGGGCCGTGGAAGCGGTCGGGGCGGGCTCAGCCACCTGGGGACGGCGCTCGTTCACCAACATCAGTGCGGCGCCCAAGGACAGGAGCAGAGCGAAGAGCCACAACAGGATCCGCTGCCACCAGTGTTTGGTCAGAAAGGAGACGCTAAGGCAGAGGATGGCGGCGATGCCGATGAGCAGCGGCAGCAGCCAAGACAGGAACGATGCTTCTTCCGGGTCCGCGGGCGTTTCTGCGGGGGCTGATGCTTCCGGGTCCGGTGCTTCGGGGGCCGGCGTATGGGCGGCAGCTGTCTCCTGGGATGCCGGCGTGTCGGTGGGCATCGGCGTGTCCGCAGGCGCAGGCGTATCTTCGGGGACCGGCGTGTCGGTGGGCGTCGATGCGTCCGCAGGCGCAGACGTATCTTCGGGGACCGGCGTGTCGGTGGGCGTCGGTGCGTCCGCAGGCGCCGACGTATCCGTAGGTACAGGCATATCCGTAGACGCAGGCCCGGCCGAGCTGTAGAAGGACGCGGCCTCGATATGTTCAAAGGGATCGTTCAAGCTCGGGGTGTCCAGCCCTACGGTGGTGTATGCGAGACCGAAGTCGGACAGGCTGTACACGCCCTCGTTCCTGACCGCGTGACGGGAGGGCAGTTGGGATCGGTGGCATTGGAAGGCGGCCGTGGCGATCTCCACCGGGGTCAGTCCGCCGTATGCGTCGATGGCCTTGGTGGCAGGTAGCTGGATGGGGTTTTCCGGGTACAGGTGCAGATACAGCTTCTTGATCTCCCAAGTGCCGTACTGTGCTGCGGATTTCTTGTCATAGGTGGAGTCGGCGGCCAGGGGTACTGCCTCCTGGACTGCGTTGGCCAAAATCACGTGCTGCCAGTGGCCGTATTCTCCGTTGAGATCGTGGGAAAAGACCACTTCGGGCCGATACTGACGGAACAGGCGCACCAGGTAGCGGACCATGTCCTTCTGCTGAAACGTGTCCTGATGCTGCTCTCGGTAGCTGGGGGGTATATCGGGGAAGGTGCCCAGGATGGGCGCCTTGCGCAGCCCCATGATCCATGCTCCGTTGCCGGCCTCGTCCTTGCGGACCCGCTCCCGGGTGGCGGCGTAGAAGATGGAGCCATCCCATCCCTGCTCCACGGTGTACAGGGGAACTATGGCGCCCATGAACAGCACGTCGTCGTCGGGATGCATGGCCACGATCAGATAGTCCAGCTTCTCAGGGGTGGGCTCCCAGGGATGGTAACTGGGGATGACGCCTTCCCCATAGGCGTACAGGGAACTGAGGTTGATCTCACTCTTGGACACCACTGATATGGACCGGGTCCCCTCCTCCAGGGAAACGATCTGGTTGACGTACCAGGAGCCGGGCACTTCCTTGAGCAGGGTACCTTCGCGGTCAAACTGTTGGAACGTGAAGGAATCGGCAGCGGGGTAGTCCTTGAATGCCATCCAGATGGTCTTCACGGGAATACCCTCTCGCCAGGTCAGGGTCACCCGCTGTCCGTCCTTCAGGATCTGGCTGGAATTCAGATCCGCATCGGTGAGCCGCCAGGTGTAGGCGGTGGATTTAAGATCGGAGGTGAGGCGGCAGTGGTGGGTCAGATTCTCCGCCACGGGACCTTCCGCTTCGATAGAATAGGCGAAAGGGTCCGTCTCCGCGCGGGAAACGCGCAGGGAGGGAAGGGCCATCAGCAGTGCAGCGATCAACAAACAGGCAATCAGGGTTTTCTTCATATACTCTTCTTTATCGTCTCAGGGATAGTTCCTCTGACGCGCCGATCAGGCCGAGACTGCGCGTCAGCCGATCCAAAGCTCTGTCCTCGTTGGCATGCTCCAGAGCCTTGGTGAGCCAGGGCGGGAAATCCTCCTTAGGGATGTGGGACGTTCCCTTCCAGATGCGGTTCTTGGGGTTCAATCGCCCCTGGTTGGCATAGACGGCGTCCATGTTGAAGTGCAGCCGCCCCTGAACGTTGCGGAAGGTCAAAATCAGGAAGGACAGGTGAGGAGCCTCCATCTCATAGAGCAGGAAGGCGTCGGCTTCACCGTCCTTGTCCCGGTCGATCCGGTCAACAACCATCTCGTAGTGTTTATTGACTTGGATAAAGTCGCCGCTGCGGAGCTGGTAGTGTTTGATCTTGTTGTCCTTGTGGCGATTGACTTCGCCCAGGCGGCCGATCTCCCAGCCGGTGCTGCCGTTGCTGATGTCCAGTCCCGCCTGCTTCAGGGCCCAAACGATGGACCCCACGCACTGCATGCCCGTATACCAGTAGGTTCCGTTGCCGTCCTTGGTGGGCCGCTTGAGCTTGGCGCCCCATTGGGGGTTGAAGCCCCAGTCGTCCTTCTCCTGGTACTTGCCGGCGCCCTGATAGGGGATGGTGTAGCCCAGGGCCGCCATGTGGGATATGGCAGAGACCGCGGAGGTCACCGCGCCCTCCCGGGTGTAGATGCCCGCCTGCGCGATGTCGGCGGCCACGGCCTCATTCAGCTCCTTGACGGAGGTCCCCGCCGCTTCAGCCATCTCGGCCAGCGGCGTCCGCAGGGCGGACAGCCCCTCGGCCCGGATGGGGTAGAGGTAGCCGGAGTTCACGGTGATGGGGTAGGGCTCGCTGACGCGTCCCTCGCTGTCCCGAACGAAGAGGAAGTAATCCCCGTCATACTTGAAGACCCGGAAGGGATCGCCCGTCACCGGCAGCCAGTCCTTGGACTTCTCCGACGGCGGGGTGCTGAGGCAGGAGAAACAGTACTCCGTGGCAGTGGTCCCCTCCTGCAGCTCCACGGTCACCACGGCTTTGCAGGCGTAGGCATAGGCGATGACAGGCCCGTCCGCCGCTGCAGCGGGCAGGGTGCCCGGCGCGTTGGGTGCTTGGGAAAAAGCAGTGTCGGGAGCAGCCGTCAGAACGAGGTCGCTCTGTCCCTTCTGGATCAGAGTCAACGTTTGGCCATCGCAGGTGTAGGGGATCACGGTCGTGTGCCCGTCCGCAGCGGTGAGGGTCAGCAGTCCGTCCGAAGCGGCATACAGACCAGCCGCTTCCCGGTCCGGCAGGATCGCTCGGTAACGCCCATCGCTCTGGAGGGTCAGAGAGAAACCCGTCTCCCCATAGCCCCAGGTTTGCGCGAGCGGGTCGGGCACGGGCGTCGGGGTAGGTTCCGGGGTGGGTGTCGGCGTCGGTGTGGGCTCCGGCGTGGGGACCGGGGTGGGCTTTGGCGTAGGAGCGGGGGTGGGCGACGGTGTCAGGACAGGTGCTTCTGTCTCGTTCGCCGCAATGATCATTTCGGCTGCCGCAGGGGCGGATGTAACCATAGCTGCCTGAGGCGACCTTTCAGGGGCACAGGCCGCCCCTCCCAGCACCAGGGCCAGCAGAAGGGCGATATATCTCGCTTTCAAATGGGCAGGACCCATGTCGGTATTTCCTTTCCAACGTATTACAGGAACAGCCTGCTAGTTGCACACATTTCTACAAATATACTATACCCCTTCGCTCCTTTTCTTGTCAAGGAACAATGCCTGCCGTCAGCCTCTTTGCCCCGTTCCTGTGTCGCTCAAAAAATATTTCTCTTTTTTGAAAATTCCTCTTGCATTTTCTCTCAGACTTGGCTATAATACCTCTCGAACGTTCCTCAGTAGCTCAATGGCAGAGCATTCGGCTGTTAACCGAAGGGTTGTAGGTTCGAGCCCTACCTGGGGAGCCCGCTTTCACCCGTTGACCATAAAATGAGGGTTGAAGCACAGATTTACTGTATTTTTACTGTATTTTACTGTCGAGACCGTTCAAGATAAGGGAAAAGCCGCAGGTCTTTTATAAAACCTGCGGCTTTCTTTGACCCCTGAATCCAGCGTTATTATACGTTCTCGGCCGGTTCAGCAAGAGAGCGCTGCAGATGGGCGTTCAGCGTCCGGATACCCTCTTGCCGCTTGGCGTCTGTCAAGTGAGTATAGATCATCAGCGTCGTATGGATGTCAGCATGCCCCGCTATCTCTTGGGTGACCTTCACATCCACGCCCGCCTCATGACACATCGTGATAAAGGTATGTCGGAGCTGATGAGCTGAAAAAGGCTCAATAGCGACGACTTTGGGATTGATGCGGCTTCGATCTTTACCGCCGGCCTGAATGTTCAGGAAGTGCATATAGCTGCTCCACGAGGTCTGCCAGGAGGTATCGGTCATCTGTGTCCCCTGAGCCGAAGGGCATACCATCGTGCTTGTGGCATGCTTTTTTGCCTCTGCTAAGATTTCATATAGAACGTCGATGATCGGAACGTCCCGGGTGCCGGCTGCGGTCTTTGGCTTTTTGACCCGAGCCTGGTTGTGCGCTTCGAAAGCCACCGATCTCCAGACGTGGATCACGCGTTTGTTCAGATCCACATCCGTCCATTGCAGAGCCAGCAGCTCTCCTCTTCTCAATCCGGCATACAGCATCACCATGACAGGGACTCCCATGCGGTGCCCCTGATATGTTCTTTTGACCAAGTCGATCTGCTCCAGGGTGAGAGGCAGTCGCTTTTTCGGTTCAATGGACGGGATCTTTACCCGTTCGAACACGTTTCGCACAAGGATATCATTGTCCTGTGCAAGGCGCATGACCTGGGAAGCCACCTGCTTCACATGGCTCATCACCTTAGTGCTGTATCCGGCTTTTGCCATTCGGTTGATGATCGTCTGCAGATGAGCGTTTCGCAATTCTGTCAGCCGCATATGCTTTAGCTCTGCCAGATGATTCTTGCAGATTGAAACGTATTGCTTACGTACACCCTCCGATATCGTAGGCTTGTACTCATTGCACAAGAGATCGGCCATCTCTCCGAAGGTCACGTTCTCATAGACCGGCAGCATACCGTGTGCAAGCTTATCCCGATACTCAGCCACTTTTGCTTCCAGTTCCTTCTGCGTGTGCGCATAGATGACTTTTCTGTCGGGATCCCCGTTGGCTTTTCTGCCGATGGTGAGGCAACGCTGATACAGGCCGTCCTGCCTCTTTTTTGATCTTGCCATTATTCTACCTCGCAACTAATCCATAAATAGATAATTAAGCAATACCCCTTTTTCGAAGGGACGACAAGTCTGGCTACCGTTCATGCTCATGGCGATGAGCTTTCTCCCGTTCCCGCTGTCGGAGCAGGGACACCAGCTCGTCCTCGATCTCCCGGGGTGTGGCGTCGATGGGGAAGTACTCCGCAAACCGGTCCATGGACAGGATCAGCCGCTCCCTTTGCTTGCCTTTGCCTGCGTACAGGATGTCCAGGGGCTTCTCAAGGTCCAGCTCGCCTCGGGCCGCGCAGGCACGCATCTCCTTCGCCTGGGCTACGGAGGGGATCATCCCCTCCGTTTCTATGGCCTGCAGCACGTATCCCTGCTCCTCTTCGGAAAGATAGGACAGCTCCACACCCGGGATAATGCCCATCCGGTCCTCGTCCACCAGCTCCAGCAGGCCCGGGATCAGCCAGGTCAGGCGGATGTATCTCTGGACCTGTTTGAATCGCTCTCCGGTCTCCTCCTCCATGGCGCGGACATAATGTCCGCGCTGCAGCAGCGCCTCCATCCGCATCCGGTAGGCGAAGGCCCGCTCACTGGGGAGGATCTTCTCCCGCTGTCGGTTGGCGTCCACCATCATGAGGGTGGCGGTGTCGTCGTCCATCTCCCGGACGATCACCGGCATCTTCTCCAGGCCCAGGACCCTGCAGGCTGCCAGGCGCCTGTGGCCGGAGACCATCTCATAGCCTCCTTCCGGCAGGGGCCGGACCACCGCCGGGGTGATCACGCCGCTGGTCCGGATGCTCTCCTTCAGCGCTTCCATATCAGCGTCCTCCCTGACCTTGAAGGGATGGCCACGAAAGGGACAGATGCTGTCCAAAGTGACAGCCTGCACCCGCTCGCCGGGCAGGATGACGTCCGGTGTTTTCTGTTTTCTACCATCCATCATGCCCAGGTCCTCCATGCGGCGCGGATCTTGCTTTGAACATCCTTCAGGATCTTTTTCGCTTCCGTCAGGTCTTCACTGGTCAGATCCATCCGGTTCGCCCGATACGCGATCTGATTCAGGTTGGTTCCCAGATGACTGATCTCAGTGACCAGGGACAGAAAGTCCATATTGGGACGTTCCCGAATCTCCTGCCCCGTGATCAGCTTACGGATGACCGTGGAATGATTGATATTGCTGAACCGGCTCAGCTGCTCCAGCTTTTCATATTCTTTCTCGTTCAGATATACCTGAACGGCTCGTTTGCGTGTACGCATTTCTTCGTATCCTTTCCCCGCGAAAAGCGGCATAGGGGTCCGGGGCGTACCCGGCAAGCGCGGATGTCATGACAAATGCTATGCTTGCAGAGACAGGCGGCGTCATGACAGATCCCATGCTTGCGGGGACAGCGGCGACGCCGCCTGTCATTCACCCCGGACCCGTTGGATCAGAGCGCCCGGCGGGCGTTCACCATGCAGTCCATGGGCGCGTTGTAGAGGCAGGAGATAAGATAGTTCTCCCCGCAGGTGACGGGATCGCAGCGGTTTCCCAGCTGAGCCTCGATGAAGTCGATGTGGTCGATGGTCAGCATCCGGAGCCTGTCCCGGACAGCGTCCCGGGGGATCTGCTGTTTCTTCACCGTGATCTCTTCCGCCCGGTACATGGTGCGGATGGCCTGATCGATACTCTTGGCAAAGCCCTGGTCGTAGAAGGTGTCCAGATGGAGCTCCGCCAGTATCCTCTCCAGATCGTTCCCGTCGTCTCCCGTTGTACCGATTGACGGAACGGCTATTATAGTATTGCTATCGTTATTCACTTCCGCTCCATTTGCTGCACCACCCTCCAACACGGTTTGCACCGGGGCCGGTGCATCCGGTGAACCGGGGATGCGGAGCGTATAGATGTTCGCCTGGCGCCGCCGCTTACCGTTCTTGCTCTCGGCATAGCTGGGCGTGACGGAGACGATCCCGGCGCTCTCCAGTTCCCGGAGCGCCTTGCGGACCGTGTTTTTGCAGCATCCGCAGCAGCGGGCGATGGAAGCTATGGACGGGTAGCAGGTCCCTTCCTTATTGCTGGTCCGGGACAGATAGGTCAGGACCAGCTTCGCTTTGGAGGAGATGCCCATCTCGAACAAGGTCGTCGTCACGTAAAAGGTCGTCCGCTTCGCCATGTCACGCCTCCATCTGCCGGTCCATCCACTGGAGGAACTGGTCCCGGGGGACCAGGATCCGCTTGCCCACCCGCAGGGTGGGGAACCCCTTGGCGTGGGCCAGGTTATAGGCTCCCACCCGGGAGATGCCCAGGAAGGCTGCCAGCTCTTCCACGCTCAGGGTGTAGGGGAGCTCGTCCGTGTGAGTGTACTTCTTCATGTCTTCTTTTCCTCGCTTTCGTGCTTCACAATTCTTGCGGTGACTTCTCTCGTTTTCTCACGCGGCGGCTTGGCTGTGATTTCTACGCAATGTCTTTCATCTTCGTTATCTTGCGTGTCTGAATGCGCCAGCGGATGTTGATCCGCATAAATAGAGAATAACAACCATCATTCGCATTCACTATTATACTCGCCTCTTGACAGGAGTCAATAGAAAATGTATAATTACAGTATGGTTCTCGATATTGGTCAACTGTATTATCAATTTATGACAACAGTCGATTTTTCTCGGATCGGTTCTCTATTTTGAGAAAAAAATGGAGGTTTTTTATATGGTCCCATTCACGGTGAAGAAGAACGGGAATAAGGTGTGGATCGGTGATTCCGGCAAGATGTATGAACGGGAAGAGATCCTGATCCACTATCTGAATATGGATATGAGCACGCTGGATGGATTGAACAGACTGCTTGCGGAATATAAGAGGAAATGCCGTTATGTGATCCAGTACGCGGCAAACTATAACGAGAACGTACACAGAGCACAGGGGCTCCTGCTGACACTGGTCAGCTTCTTTAGATTACAACCGCCGTATTCCTGCCTGGATATTCCCCCGCGTATTTGCGACGAGGGAGAATTGATAGCGCTGCTCAATCAGCATAAGTTCCTGTTCGGGTATGGTCGCACCAATGAATATGTGGATCCCCGGAATGAGGAGGAACGATTCCTTGCGGATGAATTTGGTTTTGAGGACGTGGTGACCGGCGAGGCATATCTGCACGCCTTTTATGTGGATGAATTGATCCTTGAGGATGATGAGTATGAGAGCGATGTCATCGACCTGAACCGGAAGATCGAGCAGCTATTCGACAGATATATCACTCTGGTCGACGATGCGGTACGCGTGAAAAACGTGTATGCTCCGTTTCTGGACAAATACAACAGCGAAGACAAAAAGAAAGCGGTCTACGACCTGTTCCATTTGCCGACACAGCCGGATCAGGGGAAGCAGTTGAACGCTTCCAGCGCAGTGAAGCTGATCTACGGCGTAGATGAAAAAGGGGAACTGTGCCGGGTGGCGGAGTATACCTCTTTAGGGGACTTCCTGTATATGGAACTGATGGAGGGGCTTGAAGAAAACAGTGTGCCCCGCAAGTGCGCGAACTGCGGCCGGTACTTCCTTCAGCCGGGCGGATATGACACGGAGTATTGCGACAACATCGCGCCAGGGGAGGACAGGAAGACCTGCAAGGAGGTCGGCGCAAAGAACACCTTCGACCAGAAGGTCAAGACTAATCCGATCTGGCAGCTGCATCAGCGGGCGTACAAGACGCACTATGCCCGGATGAAGAAAAAGAACATGACGCAGCAGGAGTTCCTGAATTGGAGCGAAAAAGCGGCAAAGCTCCGCGATCAATGCCTCGCTGGGAAGGTCACGGTCGAAGCTCTGGAGGCGTTTCTGACAGAAGACCTCAGATATAAGAAAAAATAGTCGTTATTGCGTCCGGAGATACAGTTTAGACTTCGATGCGTTTGACCAGTATAAAATATCGTAAAGATTGAAATGTGGGGAATGGGATGAGAGCGTCACTTCTGAAAAACACGGTCAAAACCTGCTGCGGGATATTCTGTCTGTTGATCGCGGTCCACGCCTTTGAAGCCATCGTTTTGCGGATGGACGAGACCTTCTTCGGCGAGAACTTCATCAACAAGCTTTTCGGCATATTCGTTCTTTGGCTGACCCTGGGGGCCTTGCAGTGGAAATGGCGGGACGTTGGCTTTACGGGCGAGGGCCTGGGGCGAGGTGTCATCATAGGCTTTTCGCTGGCCACCATCGTTTTCGCTGTTGCCTACGCCGTTGAGGTCATCGTTTTGAAGGCCCGGGGGAATACCGTCCGGGTCGGTTTCTTTACCATGGGGTTCTCCCTGACGGGCGAAGCCGAGATACATCGGGGCGTCGGCTTCATCCTGATGTGCGTTTTCTTCAATATCGTCAACGTCGTCATGGAGGAGGGTACGTTCAGGGGCTTGTTTTACGAGATCATCCGAACCGATCGCGCCGCAAAGACCGCCGTTCTGATCCAGGCGCTGTTGTTCGGGATTTGGCATGTGGTTACGCCCCTGCACAACCTGATCGACGGGGACATTGATCTTGTCGGGTTTGTCTGGCTGAGCGTCGGATATATCATTCTGGCAGGGATTATGGGGATCAAGTGGTCGCTGATGTACCGGATGACGGGGAATCTGTATGCGGGCATGGCGGATCACTTCTTCAACAACTGCATCGCGACGAACCTTCTGCATTTGACCACGGAGAGCGGGACGGATGAATGGATGATCGTACGCGTACTGATCGCCCAGCTGCTGTCCTCCGCTGTTGTGGCAGCGGTCTGGACGAGATGGAAGAAACAGAATACTGACCATACTAAGGAGGACGAAACATGCAACCCTTTGAACCCCTTGTTCTGAACGACGAGACCGTACAAGCCATATACGATCGCTGCCTCGCCAACGACGACACACTGGACGAGGACAGGGTCCAGAGCATGGCCTTCCTTGGGGTCTGCGGCTATGCACGGGACGTATTCCAAAAGGTGTTTTTCAGCAGGGCCAGGATCGCTGAGGACAGGAAGAACCTGTATTACCTGTACGGACAGCTTGCAGGTGTCCATGAACCGGAGGACCTGCCCTATGCCCCCCATCCGACCCTCTCCATCGGCGGCTGCATGCGCAACTATCGGGGCGAAACCTGGTTCCGTGACAGGAAGTCGCTGCTGATGTTACTGACCATCGGCGCGGTCTTTCTCTGCGATACGCCCATCAGCGGGTTTACCAGCAAGGCCTATGCCGACGGCTTGGACAACAACGTCAACCGCCGCCTGCCCGAACTGCAGAAGCAGCTATCCACCTCCGACGTGACGTTCGTGGGGGAGGACGTGATCCCGACGCTCTCTCCCGATGACCCTGCCTTCCCGGCCTGGTGGGAGAGACACAGGGCGGAATGGATATGAGAGCAGGGGAGACGGTGGATTTGAATGAAGCGGAACTCTATCAAGAGCTTGGTGTTTTGACAAGAGAGAAAAACAGGTGGGAAGAGAGCATCCCGTATGTTTCGTCTCTCTTGAACCATGACTCTGCGAAGATACAGGCAAAGGCGCTGTGGCTGCTCGGCGAGATGGGTCTTAAGTATCCGCTGACGGTCAAGAACGCCGTTCCTACGATCATTTCGTTTTGTGATAGCTCCATTCCGCTTTTGCGAGAACGCGCCATCAACGCTCTCGGCAGGATAGGGCGGGGTGACTATCGACTGATCGAATCATACTGGACGAGCCTGTTCCGCTTCGCTACAGATGAAGAGCCAGAGGTCAGGCTGAGCTTTATCTGGGCGTCAGAGAACATCGCCGCGAATACGCCGGACATATATCAGGATCATATGCCGGTATTTGCAAAACTCCTCTACGATACAGATGATAAGGTCAGGATGGAGGCACCGGAGATCTTTCGTGTCCTCGGCAAACGCAGGCCGGCGTTTGTCAGGCCTTTTCTGGACCAGTTGCAAAGGATATCTGGGACCGACAACAACCGCGTTGTACGGATCCACTGTTTAGGTGCGATCAAAGCGTCAATGAAATAAAGGAGCTGTCAAGATCCGTTAGTAGCAGTTCTCACCGCCAACAAACGCTTGCATCCGTTCAAGGGTTTCCTGACTGACGACATGTTCCATTTGGCATGCGTCCTTATCTGCGATATCGGCGTCAACGCCCATCCGGATCAGGCAGGCTTTGATGACAGAATGCTTTTCATATACCTGTTCTGCGGTTTTTTGGCCTAATTCAGTCAAAACGATGAGCTTGTCCTCTTTCATGTTTAAATAAACGCGGTTATGCAGACGCTTCAAAGCGTTGCTGACGCTCGGCTTCGTTACCTTGAGCATTCTTGCTACATCCAATGAACGCACAAAACCGTTCCTGCGTTGCAGCACCAGGATCGCCTTTAGATAATTCTCCCCGGATTCATGGATCATTGCGGAGTTGGGTCCTTCCTGGTTTTCATTGTGCATCATGATGAGCTACCTCCGGCATATTGCAGTTAGACAACTCTAATCAATACTACATACTTTGATCTGTTTTGTCAATACGCCGGAGGACAGGGTCAGTTCAGCAGCTCTCCATAGAGAAGGAACGCAATTCTTTAGTTGTTTTTGAGGAAAAAGAAAAAAACCGATCTGCTTTGACAAGATCGGTTTTTTCAAACAAGCGTTATCGGTATTCCTGAGCATGTCTGCGGATGGCGTCGAAGCTCTCCACGCTGAGATCGTGCTCGATCTTGCAGGCGTCTTCCCGAGCGATCTCCGGTTCGACGCCAAGTCCGATGAGCAGCTCCGTAAGGAGCATGTGGCGCTCATACATGCGTTCGGCGATCTCCAGTCCCGGAGGGAGCAGCAGGATCATGCCCGCGGGGTCGAAGGAGATATAGCCGCTCTCCCGGAGGCGCTTCGTGGCATAGCTGACGCTGGGCTTGGTCACGCCCAGTTTCTCTGCCACATCAATGGAGCGGATGTAACCCCGTTCCTGCTTCAGCATGAGCATGGCTTCCAGATAGTCTTCCGCAGATTTATGTATCGTCATATTCATCACCAAATATATAGTATCATCCGTGAAGTAAAAAAGCAAGAAAAACAGCGCGTTCGCAAGTTAGGGGTTGACAACTGAGATTAGAGACGTTAAACTATCCGCAGGTTAGATGATTCTAACCACATTTTCGGAGCGCTGGTTAAAGCCCTTTAACTGGATCGCTCATTGCAACAGAGAGGAGGAAGCTCGATGATGCCCCTGATACTGGCGGATACCGGCGAGGAAGCCGTCATCCGGCGCGTGGGCGGCAGCCCGGAGATGAAGAAGCATCTGGAGGATATGGGATTTACGGTGGGCGGCGCCGTGACGGTACTGAACACCATTGGGGGGAACCTGATCGTGAAGATCAAGGAATCCCGGGTTGCCATCAGCAAGGAGATGGCCCAAAAGATCATGGTTTGAAAAATGCGATAAAGGAGAGAAACGAATGAAAACGCTGAGAGAAGCAAAGGTCGGCACGACCGTCAAGGTCGTGAAGCTCCATGGAGAAGGGGCTGTGAAGCGCCGCATCATGGACATGGGCATCACCAAGGGCGTGGAGGTCTATGTGCGCAAGCTGGCGCCTCTGGGGGACCCGGTGGAGGTCAACGTCCGGGGCTATGAGCTCTCCATCCGCAAGGCGGACGCCGAAATGATAGAGGTTGAGTAAAGGAGAAGTAGTATGGATAAGCAACTGCGCATCGCCCTGGCGGGCAACCCCAACAGCGGCAAGACCACCCTGTTCAACAAGCTGACCGGTTCCAACCAGTTCGT
>CACWJZ010000016.1 GCA_902761365.1 uncultured Eubacteriales bacterium
GGACACCAAGGTGATCCGCTCCATGCAGATGATCTTCCAGGACCCCATGGCCTCCCTGAACGAGCGGGCCAAGGTGGACTACATCGTGTCCGAAGGTCTGATCAACTACCATCTGTATAGGGATGAGCATGATCGGCAGGACAAGGTGCGTCAGGCCCTGCAGGAAGTGGGCTTGCTGTCTGAGTTCTCCAGCCGCTTCCCCCATGAATTCTCCGGCGGTCAGCGTCAGCGCATCGGCATTGCCCGGAGCCTTATCATGGAGCCTGAATTCATCGTGGCGGACGAGCCCATCTCCGCGTTGGACGTTTCCATCCGCGCCCAGGTGCTGAACCTGCTGAACGATCTAAAGAAGAGCCGTGGGCTCACCTACCTGTTCATCGCCCACGATCTGAGCGTGGTCCGTTTCATTTCCGACCGGATCGCCGTTATCCACAAGGGCCGCATCGTGGAGCTGGCCGAAGCGGAAGAGCTCTTTGCCCATCCGCTGCACCCCTACACCAAGGCGCTGCTGTCTGCCGTGCCCAACCCCAACCCCTATATCGAGCGGTCCAAGAAGCTGTTGGTGTACGATCCCAGCGTCCATCACTACGAAAAGGAAGGCCCCAAGTGGGTGGAGATCCTGCCTGGTCACTTTGTCTATGGCAATTCCGAAGAGATGGACGGCTACCGGAAGGAGATCGGCCAGTAACACTACGATAAGTGCATAAATCAAGCGCGGAAGCCAACCCCGTAAGGAAGGCTTCCGCGCCTGTTTGTTTTGGTTCTCTGTCGAAAGTTGGGAAATGCTGCTCTACAACTGCGCGCTCTCCAGCGAGCTTTCCTCCATGATGTCTCGGGTGAGATGGGTGTCCATGACGGCGGAGCGGGCCAGGACCATCTTGCCCGCCTCCACGGAGTGGGTGAGCCACACGCTGCCGCCGATGACGCAGTCGCTGCCGATCCGGGTTTGGCCGCCCAGGATGGTGGCTCCGGCATAGATGACGACCCGATCCCCAATGTCCGGGTGGCGCTTGATCCCCTTCACCGGGTTCCCGTCGGGGCCCAGCTCGAAGCTCTTGGCGCCCAATGTCACGTGCTGGTACAGCTTCACGTGCTCCCCGATGGTGGTGGTCTCGCCAATGACCACGCCGGTGCCGTGGTCGATGAAGAAGGAGTCACCGATGGTGGCGCCGGGGTGGATGTCGATGCCCGTGGTACGGTGGGCGTACTCGGTCATCATCCGGGGCAGCAGCGGCACCTGGTTGAGGTAGAGCACGTGGGCCAGCCGATAGGCGGCGATGGCGGGGAAGGCGGGGTAGCAGAGGATGATCTCATTGACGCTAGCGGCGGCCGGGTCGCCCTCGTAGGCGGCAGTCAGGTCCGTTTGCAGCTGGCGCTGGACCTCCGGCAGGGCGTCGAACAGCGTCTCCGCTACAGCCTTCGGGTCCCGTCCAGCGGGCAGGACCCGACCAAGGCACTCCATCAGCAGCTCCGCCGCCTCCAGCAGCGCGCTCTCCCGGGAGAGGGAAGCGGCGGCATAGGGGGGGAACATGGCGGAGATCAGCCGGTCCGTCAGCTGCTCGGTGTGCTGCCGGAAGCCGCGAAAGCTCCGGCCCTCTTCCGCTGGCCCATTCTCCGCCAAAACCCGGGCGGCTTCGGCCACGCGTTCCATCATGGTTTTGCTCATATTACGCTCCAAACAAGGCGGTGGACAGGTACCGGTCCCCGGTGTCGGGGAGCAGGGCCACGATGGTCTTGCCCGCGTTCTCGGGGCGTTTAGCCAGCGTGATGGCGGCCCACAGGGCGGCGCCGGAGGAGATGCCCACCAGCACGCCCTCGGTCCGGCCCATGCGGCGGCCGGTGGCGAGCGCGTCCTCGTTGGTCACGGGGATGACCTCGTCGTAGATGGCGGTATTCAGCACCTCCGGCACGAACCCGGCGCCGATGCCCTGGATCATGTGGGACCCGGACCGGCCCTCGGAGAGGACGGGGGAGGAAGCGGGCTCCACGGCCACGATCCGAACGGCGGGGTTCTGTTCCTTCAGGTATTCGCCCACGCCGGAGACGGTGCCGCCGGTGCCCACACCGGCCACGAAGATGTCCACCTGTCCGTCCGTGTCCCGCCAGATCTCGGGGCCCGTGGTGGCCCGGTGGGCGGCGGGGTTAGCCGGATTCACGAACTGGCCGGGAATGAAGGCACCCGGGATCTCCTGCGCCAGCTCATCGGCCTTGGCGATGGCGCCTTTCATGCCCTTGGACCCCTCGGAGAGCACCAGCTCGGCCCCGTAGGCCTTCATCAGCTGCCGGCGCTCCACGCTCATGGTCTCCGGCATGACGATGATGATCCGATACCCCCGGGCGGCCGCCACGGACGCAAGACCGATGCCCGTGTTGCCGGAGGTGGGCTCGATGATGACGGAGCCGGGCTTCAGCAGGCCCTTCGCCTCCGCGTCGTCGATCATGGCCTTAGCCACCCGGTCCTTCACGGACCCGGCGGGGTTGAAGTATTCCAGCTTCACCAGGACGGTGGCCTTCAGGCCCTCCTCCCGTTCGATGTTTTTGACCTCCAAAAGGGGCGTGTTGCCGATGAGCTGATCGGCGGAAGAATAGATGCGAGACATGGTTTTTACCTCCGAAATACAATATGATGACCGAACGCGGAATGACAAACAAAAACGGAGAGCCCCATCAGGGCCCTCCGGCAAGCGCGCTTTTCCGGGAACTCTACATGGGTACGACAAGGCGACCGTGGCACACGGTACAACAACAGATACAGTTGAAGGTCGCCTTTCTCATGTGAGCTCTCCGTTCGATTTCCTATCGGTTTAGTATGTTTATACACTATTTGCGGGTCCGTGTCAATAGAGGAGAAGAATTTTTATATATAATTATCGTAAGCTTCTCTTTTTGGGCACCTTTTTCCTCTTCACGGAAGAGAAAAAGGTGCATAGACGAATACTATTGCCGCTGGATGATGCTGCCGTCGATGGCGTTGATGGTCAGATGACAGTAGATCTCAAGGGGCTGCAGGCCCAAGGCCCGCCACTGGGGCGGATAGTTCACCGTCTCAAGAGGATACCCCAGGAAGTCCCAGCAGGGCACCAGCAGCCCGCCGTCCCCGTTCTGCTCCGGCAGGCTCACCAGGCTTAGCCGGACCTCCGTGACGGTGCAGCGCTGATCGGAGTTGTTCACGTCCGCGTTGTTGTTCACGATCAGCACCATCTTCTCAAAGATCTCCTGGATCTTCTGGAAGGGCAGGAGGGTGGCCGCCTCCACCTCGACCTTCTCCACCGCACAGGGGGCATCGTATTCTAAGAGCGCCACGCCCTGCTCGTCCACCAGCACCCGGCACTGCTCGTACCGCCATTCCCGGCGGTATTCCGATGACTCCACGGCGGTCTGGGCGGTGAAGCCCAGGGACGCGCCATTCACCTCCGGCGTGAACACGAAGGCCCAGTAGGCTCCGTACGGGTTCCCCTCCACGATGGTGTCCCCCCGGTAGACCCGGAGGCTGGCGCTGTAGGCGCAAGCAAGGTGGTCGAGACCCATCTCCCGGAGCTTCTGCTCCGCCATCAGCTGGGCCCCCTCCCGGGTCAGGGAGAGCTCGTTGGGCCAGCTGCCGTCGAAGAGGGGGAAGTGGAGGCTGCTGCCCGCATCCCGCAGATACCGTAGGCCGCTGCGGCCCCACTCCGAGGCTTTGTCGATGGAGAGCAGGGATTCGCTGTCGTCCTCATTCAGCACCAGCAAGGTCATATACCGGTCGCTGGTCTCCTGCTTTCCGTTCTTGGTCCATACGTTGGGGGCCTCCCAGGTCCAGGTGGGGGCGGCGGTCTCGGGCCGCTCGGGGGCATTGGCGGCCTGGATCATCTTCTGCTGCAGGTTTTTCTCAAACTCCGCCTTGCTGTCGTAGTTGTCCCAGATGATGTTGCCGTACTCCTCCCAGTGGTCCAGATCGCTCTTCAGTTCCATGATCTCCTTCTCCCGCATGGCCCTGGTGCGGCTGTTCTCGCTCCAGGGGTCCACGCAACGGAGATCGTCCCCCAGCAGGGCTTTGGCGTACAGGCGTACGTCCTCGTCGGTGAATAGATACGGCGACACCCGCACCACGGGCAGCTCCACCTCCGGCAGGCTCACGGTTGCGTCCACGTCCACCACCAGGTGGCCCCCGGCGCTGGTGAGCTTGGCCTCATACCTCTTCGGGGCCCCCAGCCGCGCTCGGTGGCATAGCTCACGACCTCCTGGGCCTTCTCGATCATCTGCTGCTGGTCCTTCCCGACGACGATGGGCGCCTCCGGCGTCTTCTGACAGCCAGTGCATAAAAATAAGATAGAAAGAATTAAAATGCATAGTTTACGCATATATGCGCTCCTTTCTCAATACCCCTGCAGCGGGTTGATAATGCTCCCGTCCACTCCGTTCACGATGAGCAGGGGTTGGAACTCAGTCCCCGGGCGGCCGTCCACGGCGCCGTAGAAGCACCAGGCGGGCACCAGGATGCCGCGGGTAAAGGAGTTCTTATCGAAGATGCGCCAGAGACACAGCCGCACCTCGCTGATCTCAATGTCCCAGTCTCGGTCCGCCCCGTAGTTGGCGTAGACGATGGGCAGCATCTTTTCGAAGACGGAGCGCACGTCCTCGAAGGGCAGCAGGGCGGCGTGGTCGGTAACGACCTCCTCTATGGCCAAGGGCCCTGTCCAGTGCACCGCCTGAATGCCGCCGTCGTCCACGGCCACCTCCAGCACCTCGTACTGCCACTCCGGCCCGTAGCCGCTGTCGTCCACCTTCACCTGGCTCATGCCGAAAAAGCTCTCCACGGGCACCCCCTCCGCCCGCCGCAAAAAGCGCACGGCGTAGGCCTGGTGCTCCGGCTGGGCCCGCAGCTCGTCGAGATCGGCCGGGTCCCAATACTCCGCCCCGTAGATCTCCTGCCGGTCGGACAGCAGGTACACCCCGTCCACGAACATGTCCGTCACACCGCAAGCGGCCATCAGCTCCTCCGCCTGCCGCCGGGCTTCCGCCGGGGTGAGGGCGAGGCACAGGGTTTCCGGCTCCAAATACCCCAGAATGGTATAATTCTCGGGGAAACGCACCGCCGCCCCGGTGAGGCTCGCTTCCGTGGCGTCCGCCAGGATGGTGCCCCCCGAATAGGTGCCCACCATGACGCCGCTCTTGGCCGCATACATTAGATTGGCCCCGCTGTGGGGCGTGAAGGACTGCTCGTTGCCGTCCTCGTCGATAAAGGTGTAGCTGCCCGCGTCCGCGTAGTCCCCGTCGTTGTTCACGGCGAACCAGCGCCCGGCGTCGTCGCCGAAGGGGTCGCTGATGGCGTCCACCGCTGTGGCCGTGCCTCGGTTTTTCCCCAGGAAGGTCATGGTGTAGGGCTTCAAGGTCCCGTCGTTGGACGTGAGGGGCACGGTCTCAGGTGCGTCCTGATAGGCCTTTTGCAGGCTGGCGATTTCGTTCCGCTTGAACTGGACCCGAATATCGTCCTCCCCCCGAGCGACGACGAGCTGGTCCAGCTCCGTCTGCGCCGCCCGGATCTGCTTTTCGATCACGGCCTTGGGGGTGGCGGTGGGGATGTCGTACATCTGTACCCCGTCCGTCAGAGCCCGGAAGAAGGCGTATACCCGTTCCTGGTCGAACCGGGCCGCCTGTACGTACAGGAGGGGCAGCCCGTCCACCTCCGGCAAAACGACCTGTGCTTCGCCCTGTATATGTACCCGGGCAGCGTCGTTGCGAATATCCATCCCATAGGTCCGGGGGCAGCCCAATTCTTCGTACAGGTCCCCACCCGTTTCCGCCGGTGCAACCGTCTCCTTGGCCTTTTCGATCATCTGCTCGTTGTCCTTCCCGATGACAAAAGGCTCCTCCGGCGTGGGCTGACAAGCGCTGCATAACAGCAAGAATATTAGAATAAAAATGCGTGATTTGCGCATACATGTACTCCTTTCTCAGTAGCCCACCAGCGGGTCGATGACGCTGCCGTCCACGGCGTTGAGGAGCAGGATCGGCTCAAAGCTGCCCCATTCCTCGCCGTCCTCGTTCACCTCCCGCGTGTTGGCGTAAAAGGCCCATGCAGGGATCAGGATGCCCCGATCCAGCTGATCCATCTCCCGTATGCACCAGAGCCCCAGCTCCACCCGGCGGATATGCTTTTCATAGGTCGTGCGCACGCCCACCTCAAAGCTCCGGGCCTGAGCTTCATACAGGATCGGCAGCATCTTTTCCATGATGGACCGGATTTCGGGGAAGGGCATCAGCTTGGCCCGTTCGATCATGGTGTCGCCCACGGTCAGCGGGGATGTGAGCTGGACGCAGTACAGGCCCTGGTCGTTCACGTCCACATACAGCTTTTCTGTGCGCCAGTTCGGCGCGAACGCATCTTCGCTTTCCTCCACCAGGTTCCCGGCCATCAGGGTGGGGCAGCCGTTCACCATGCGGGAGCAGACCACCCGGTAGGCGTAGGTGCATGGGCCGTCGCCTTCGGGCCAGTCCTGGATGAGGAACACCCGCCGGGCCGCATAGATGTCTGACAGCCCCGCTTTCTGCAGGAACCGCTCCGCCTCGTCTATGGCCTGTCGCGGGGGAATGGACAGGCTCCCGCCCGCCTCCGCAGGGCAGCTTTCCTCCAAATCCAGCTCCCGATCCCAGACGAAGCAGGCTGCCTGGGCTTCGTTGCCCTTGATGAAGCTAAAATAGGCGTTGCGCTCCACCCGCCGCAGGGAGATGCCCATGGCCTTGCCCGCGTCATCATACACGGTGGTCTGGATGGGTTTGGTGTTGGTCCCGTTGTTTCGCAGGGTAAACCGGTATCCGGTTTGGGCGGATTCACCTTTGATATAGGTGTACGACCGGTCCGGGACCCTCAGCCGCTCCCGCAGGGGAAGGGAAAGCATATCGGCCGGAATGGGCTCTTCAGCCTTCTGCAGCATAGCGCTCTGATCCTTCCGCATCACCACGGGCTCAGTCGGCGTGGGCTGGCAGGCGGCGCATAACAACAGAAACAGAAGAATAAAGATACAGAATCTACGCATATATTCATTCTCCCTTCATGGGCCGTAAGGCCCAATTCATGTCCGCAGGACAATTCATGATCGAAGATCAATTCATGTACCGAAGGGACAACTCATGCACCGCCAGGTGCAATTATCCTTGTTCGTCCCCCGACCTCTTCCCTTGTCATCCTGACCGAGGGAACGTATGTGACTGAGTGGAGGGATCTCTGAACGGTGCCGGCCGGAACGAGTCACTTTTTCGCGTATGAGCTTTTGCACTGAGAGATCCTTCGACTCCGCTGTGCTTCGCTCAGGATGACACGAGGGGGGGACGGAGGCCGGGGGGCGACGGAGGCCGGGGACAGAATGATTTGCCGCTTCGCGGCATTGTGTCAATACCCCAGCAGCGGGTCGATGACGCTGCCGTCTACAGCGTTGAGGCAGAGCAGGATCTCCTCGCCCCGGTAGTGGTCGTAGCCGCTTTTCAGCCCGTAGTTGGCGTAATCCTGAAAGCCCGAAGCTTCGGTCATCTGGATGGTGCCGTAGAAGACCCAGGCGGGGACCAGCAGCCCCTTGAGCTCCGCGGCGTTGTTCTGCTCCCGGATGCGGATGAGCTCCAGGCCCACGTGGGAGATGCGGATCTCCACGGACTTCATGTCCTCCCAGCCCGTGGGGTTGTAGAGGATGGGCAGCATCTTCTCCGCCACGCCTTCGATCTTCTCAAAGGGCAGCAGATTCGTGGTTTGGGATGCCGCTTCCAGTACCGTCACCATGTTCTTCCAATTGAGGGACACAATACCCTCCTCGTCGATGATGATCCGCAAGCTCTCCACGGGCCAGGGGATGGCGTAGCTCTTGGGGTCCTTGCGGGTAGCGCCGGACACGTCGTAAGCCGCGGGCGCCCCGCTCACCAGCCGATGGCAGTCCACGCACAGGGCCCGGTGCTCCGCGTCATGGACGATGCCGTCCACATTGCCGTAGGCTGCGTCGTCGATGAGATACACGGCGGCCACCTCAAAGGGATCGCCGATGGCCTCCAGGACCGCCTGGACCTCATTCATGGCCTTTTGATACAGGGGATCGTTCTGCGTTGCCGCAGCGTCCACCTTGTGGGCGTTGGCCATGGAGTAGTCGGACCGGCCCCGCAGGTGCCGGTAGTAGGCGAAGCTGGAGCGCTCGTCGGCCTGGGGGAAGGAGTGGACGTTGATCTCCCGGTTCAGGTTGCTGGCGCTGAGCACCAGCGTTTCCGTGCCGGTCTTCCCACTTTTCTGGACCTCGTAGGTCCCGTCGCTGACCCGGTCCGGGGAGGTTTCCGGCGCGGTCTTGTATGCCTCCTTTAGATACTCAAGCTCCTGGAGCAGACCCTCGTCGTACTCCTCCTTGGACATGTCGGCGTCCTGGTCCGGCCTCTGTTCCAGCAGTGCCGTATACGCGCGGATGCTCTCCTCGATCTCCGCCCTGGTCTGCACGTGGGGGAGCTTCAGCTCCTCCCCCTGGGACAGGAGCTGAAACAGCCGATACACCGTTTCCTGGGGAAGGCCCTGAGCCCGGACCCATACCGTGGGCAGGGGAACTTGCGGCACGGACACGTCCGCGTCCGCATGGTAGGAGAAGTTGCCGCTTTGCATTTCGAAGGTCCAGCGCTCCGGCGCAGCGGGCGGCATATAGGGTTCCTCCGGCTTCTGGGAGGCTGCCGCCTTCTCCAACATCAGCTCCTGGTCCTTGGGCACGATCAGGGGCTGCTCCGGTGTCCTTTGACAGCCAATCAGGAGCAGCAGAGCGACGAGGGATATAAGGATTCGTTTCATATAAAGCCCCTCTCTCGTTTTTCTGCCCCCAGGGTACGACGGAGCAAGGCCAAAAGTCTTTTCGGTTTTGTAACAAAGTTGTAATTGCCTGATGCGCCGTAGGGACGCAGGGTATCGTAGGGGCGATTCATGAATCGCCCGACCAAATCCCGTGCAAACATGGGCCGATCGTAATCGGCCCCTACGGATGTGGGACGAGGATAGACCGTAGGGGAGGGGCTTGCCCCTCCCGCTGCTCAAAACTGGACCCGGAACGTGGTCCCCCGGCTCGGCTCGCTTTGCAGGGACAGAGTGGCCCCATGGGCGTCGGCGATGGCCTTGACCAGGGCCAAGCCCAGGCCGCTGCCGCCCTGCTTGCGGCTGCGGGACTTGTCCACCCGGTAGAAGGGCTCGAAGATGCGCGCTTGGGCCTCGGCGGGGATGCCCCGGCCGTGGTCGCTGACCTCGAAGCAGCGGCCACAGGCCCGCAGAGTGACGGTTTTGTCACCGTCCTCCGGGTCGTAGCTCCTTGCGGCGTTCTCGATGAGGTTCAGCAGCAGGGAGGTCATCAGCGTTCGGTTCAGGGGCAGGGGAGAGGCGGCCTGACGATCGATCACCAGCGTCACGCCTCGGGTGGCCAGGCTGTCCCGGGCGGCCGACTCCACGGCGATCAGAAGATCGGCGGGGTCCGTTTCCTCGGTTTCGATGCCCTGATCCAGGAGCAGCAGCTCCATAAGGCTCTGGGTCATACGAGTCATATAGGCCCCGGCCCGGCGGATATGCTGCAGGGAGTCGGCCCGCTCCGCCTCGCTGAGTTTGGCGCTTTGGAGCAGGTCCCCGTGGAGGCGCACGGCGGCCAGGGGAGTCTTGAACTCGTGACTCACCCCGCCGATGAACAGCCGCTGGCGCTCGTTTTGCTCGGTCAAATCGGCAATTCTGTTCTCCACCGCCTCCGCCATCCGATTGAAGCTGCGGCCCAGGTCGCTGACCTCGTCCCGGCCCGAGACGGTCACCCGCTTGTCGTAGGCCCCGGCGGCGATCTCACCCGTGGCGGCGGTGAGGCGGGAGAGGGGAGCGGTGCTCTTCTTCACCGCCAAGAACAGGAGCCCCATCCCCAAAACGACGCCCGCCGCGCACACCAGCAGGAACAGCCGGGTGAGCCGGGCCATGGCGTCGTAGACCTCCGTGATGTCCCGGACCAGGCCCACATAGAGGGTGTCGGCCTGGACCCATTCGAGACTCGCCACGATCAGCAGCTGTCGCCCGTCCACCTTGCCCTGGTAGACGGCTGTTCTGGCGTCCTCCCGGTCCGGCACGGCGTAGAGGCTGGGGTCCACGGACACGGAGGAGCAAAGGGGCTCGCTCCCCCGCATGAGCACCCCCTCCTGGTCGGCGAACTGCGTGAAGCAGTAGCGGATCAGGCTCTCCCGGGCGGCGTCGCTGTCCTCGGGCACCGAGTAGTACCGGGCCATGGAGGAGAAGGAGGCGGCCAGGGCGCTCTGCTTGTCCTTGGCCTGATCCTCGGCCAGGGCCAGGATGGTCTTTCGCGCATACAGCAGCAGCGCGCCGGCGCAGATCAGCAGCACCAACAGAAGGATGCTCCCGGCCAACAGGCTTATCTTGTGTCGCAGCTTCATCTTACCGATCCTCAAGTCTATATCCCAGCTTCTGCACGGTCTTGATGGCGTCGCCGAGGCCCAGCTTCCGCCGCAGAGAGGAGATTTTCACGTCCACGGACCGGCTCTCGCCCATGTACTCAAAGCCCCAGACCTCGCTCAAAAGCTGCTCCCTGGTCACGGTCAGATTCTTGTGCTTCATAAGGTACAGCAGCACCCCGTATTCCAGGGGCCTGAGCTCCACCCGCTCCCCGGCCTTGTAGACCTCGTGCCGGTAGTCGTCCAGCTCCACGTCCCCGGCCCGATAGATGCGGTTGAGCCGCCCGGTCCTGAGCAGCACCTTCTCCATGCGCACCATAAGGGTCATCATGTCGAAGGGCTTGATGACGTAATCCTCGGCCCCGTCCAGTAGGCCCTTGATCTCCGAGGCGGCGTCGGCCTTGGCGGTCATGTAGATGACGGGGATGCCGTATTTCTTCACGTGACCCAGCAGCTCGAACCCGTCCATGCCGGGCAGCATGATGTCCAACAGCGCAAGGTCGAAGGCGTGGTCCTCTATAAGGCTGTCGGCAGCGGCCCGTCCGTCCTCGAAGCGGGCATAGTCGTAGCCCACGATCTTCAGATTCAGGGCTACGGCGTCGGCGATGGCCTGGTCGTCCTCCACCAAAAGGATGCGGTTCTGCATACAAAAACTCCTCTCTTTCCCTGCTTACATGATACCATGACCGGGAGAGAGAGGATGCGAAAAAGATGTAATTTCTTTGTAATTCTTGCTATGGCCCCGAACCGATCGAACCCTTACGGCAGCTCCAGGGGGAAGCTCAGCAGGGGCTGGGAGGAGGTGATGGTGTCCCAGCCCTCCGCGGGGAATTCGGTCACGGACCAGGTGTCGCCCACGGGTTCGTTGTTGAAGGAGTTCACGGCGTGGAGGGTCAGCCGGACCGTGACGCCCTGCTGCTTCAGGGCCTCGTAGTCCGAGGGGAAGATGGGCAGGATCACCGTGTAGGCGAAGGTGTCGTCGTCCTGGGCCATGACCTCCGGGAAGCTGGGCTCGTAGACCGTTTCGTCCCCGCCCAGGGTGTAGCTCACGGACAGGCCCTCGAACTTGCCCCGTTCGTTGGTAGGGGACAGAAGGCACCTCTTCATCCACGCCGTCCAGTCCGCGGGGGCCTCCTTCACCCGGTAGCTGAGATAGATACCGGTGCTGCGGAAGCTGGCCCTTTCCTCCAGCACCACCCCGTCCAGATGTACGGGCGTGTTCCACATCCTTTCCCCTTCCTCCTGGGTCAGCACCACCTGGCCGGAGAGATGGCGCTCCACGGTGCGGGCGTCCCCATTGGCGGCCTTCAGGGCCTCGTCCAGATCGAAGGAGAAGGTATAGTAGATGGTGCCCAGAAGGCCCACGTGGGCCATGTCGTCCACGTTCACGTCCATGATGCTGATCTCCGCGGTGAACAAGACCCGGCCGCTGCCCTGCAACGGCTCTGTTAGGCTGTCCTCGCTGTACAGGGTGATGCCCTGCTCCGTATAGCTCTCCTCCAGAAGGCCGGTCTCGCCGGTGACGGTGCCGATCTTTCGGCCCGCATCCGCATAGAGGGTCTGCTCCACCAGGGCGTCCAGATGCTGGTCGCCGTGATGCTCCCGGCTGAAGGCGGCGGCGTGGTCCGTGTGGAGCCGGATGGTGTACGCAAAGGCGGTGCCGTCGTAGAGGACCTCCTGCACTTCGGGCCGGATCTCCCGCACCCAGGCCCAGTCCCCCTCGTCGAACGGCTTTTGGCCCATCTTCACCCGCCAGCCGTTCAGATCGTCCGCGTCGCTCATCTCCGGCAGCAGGACGAACCGGCAGCCCTCGGACCGGGGCGCGGCGCCCTGGACCACCTGCTCGATCTCGGGCACGGCCGAGGCCGCCGTCCGCTGGTCCGCGGGGGTGGTGATGTAGTCCCCGGGCTTGTAGTCCTCCCGGCCGATCCAGCTCGAAATGGCGTAGACCGTGCCGGACAGCAGCAGTAGAACGACGAGGCAGACCGCAGCAAAGGCCACGGGGGCCCGGCGGGCGAAGGCGCCCAATCGCGCCAGAGGCGGGGTCTCGATCCGATCCAACGTTCGCCGCACCCGCTTCCGGCTCTCCCGGGGCGGCTGGGGCCGATTCTCCCGCAGCAGGACCGCCAGCGGCTCCGCCCGCAGTTCCTCTTCCATGCTCCTCATGTCCTCTTTATATTCCATAGTCCTTCAGCTCCTCTCTCAGTCGTGCCCGCCCCCGGTGGAGGTGGGAGATCACCGTGCCCTCCGGCATGTCCAACGCCCGGGCGATGTCCGTCACGGCCATGTCCTCGAAGTAGAACAGCAGCACCGGCAGCCGATACTTTTCGGGCAGAGCATACACCGCCCGCTGCACGTCGATGGACAGCTCCCGATCCCGCAGCACGTCAGCCGCGTCCTCCGGCAGCTCCGCCCCATAGCCCCGGCGCAGCAGGTTCTTGCTCTCGTTGACGGCGATCTTCACCAGCCAGGGCTTGAAGCTGCCTGCGTCCTTCACGCTGTGCCGGTGGCGCCAGCCCTTGAGCAGGGCGTTCTGCACCGCGTCCGCCGCAGCGTCCCAGTTGCGGAGCACGCCGTAGCTCACGGAAAGCAGCAATCGTTCCAGGGGCGCCGCCGCCAGCCCGAAGCCCTCTCGGGTGGTGATGTCCGGTTTGTTTGGTCCTTGTGTCATTTGGTTTCCTTTCTCGAAACGCGTTTCTGCCTATAAGACACGCAGGAGCGCCAAAAGATTGCACATCAAAAAGTTAGTATGCGTATAAAACGCCTCCCTTTCCCTGCATTGAGGATGGTATGCCCAGGAAAGGGAGGGTGCAAAACGATAGAGATTTCTGTGAATTCCCTGACGAGTTATAGTTGTGTCAGCCGAATGGTGAACCGGCTGCCACCGGAGGAGATGGTCTTCACCAGGGCGAAGCCGCCGCTGAGGGGGAGGGTGACCCGCTGCCCGGCGCCGTCCGGTTCCGTGACCAGGGCGGACAGATCGCAGCTCAGCCCCAGCCGTGCGGCCATGTCCTGGAGTCCCAGCGCGGGGGCATCCTGGGGGTAGAGGACGGCGGACTCCATCAGGGGCTGACCCGTCCGGCTGTCCAGATATATGGTCAGGGAGAAGGCGTCGCGGTCGCTGAGGTCCATCCAGGCCTGGGCGCACCAGAGGGAGTAGCGGCTGCCGTCGTCGGTGAGGTAGTCCCGCAGGCTGGCGGATGTCCGCACGTCGCCGCCGTGGGCGCTGACGGCGGCGGTCAGCTCCGGGTCCGACCCGGCCTGGGTCATCATATCCGTGTACAGCTGGTTCCAGGCGGAGAGGACCACAGCGTTAGCCTCCGCCTCGGTGAGCTCGTCGGGCAAGGGGTTTCGCTGGCGGCCCTCGGTGCCGGAAGCGTTGAAGAGCTCGACCCGGGTGGCGAGAGACAAGGGCGCGCCCACAACGGTGTTGCTTTCCAGGGTGAAAGGCTCGAAGGCAGGGCGGTCGTAGAGGCGGCGCTCCTCGGCCTTCAGCAGCAGGTTGCTGACCAGCACGCACAGAAAGGCGGCGGCCGCCGTGCCCACGCAGATGCACACGTACAGGAGTGTGGTCTTATCCTTGCGGGTCATCTTCCTCATGGCTGGCCTCCTTTCCGCGCTTGTCCTTGGGCATGGGCAGGTCGAACCATACGCTGGTGCCCTCGCCCACCTTGCTTTCAAAATGGAGCTCGCTGCCGTGGAGCTGGGCGATCTTGTTCCCGATGGCCAATCCAAGGCCCGCTCCGTGCTGGGCTCGGGACCGGGATTTGTCCACCATGAAGAAGGCCTCCGTGATCCGGTTCAGCTCCTCCTCGGGGATGCCGATGCCGTGGTCCGTCACGGTGATCCGATACCGTCCCTCCTGTTTGCGGCCGGAGAGCTCAATGATCTTGCCCGGTTCCGACGCCTTGCGGGCGTTGTCAATGAGGTTGGTGATGAGGGTCAGCAGCAGGTCCTTCTCATACAGGATCTGGTACTGTTCGATGTTGGTCACCAGGGTGAGCCCGTGCTGCTCCAGCATGGGCGTCACCACGGCCATGACGTGGCCCAGGACCCGGCGAGCGTAGCCTCGGGTGAGCTCGAATTCGTTCTTGTCCAGGACCACCAGGTCCATGAGCTTCAGGCTCAGGGCCTCCAGCCGCTTGCCCTCGGAGAAGATGAAGTTCGACGCCATGAAGGCGTCCTCCTCGTCCAGCTCCGCCGAGCGCAGCATGTCCGCGTAGCCGATGATGGAGGTCATGGGCGTCTTGAGCTCGTGGGAGAAGTTGGCCACGAAGTCCTTCTGCTGCTTGGCGTAGCCCTCCAATGCAGTGACCTTCTGCTCGATGGCTTCGGCCATGGTGTTGAAACTGATGGCCAAATCCCCGATCTCGTCCAGGGACTTCACGTCGGCTCGCACGTCGTACTGGCCGTCCTCGATGAGCTTGGTGGCTCGGGTCAGGAGGCGGACGGGGCGGGACACGAAGTAGGAGATGAGGAGCATGGCCCCGATGCACACGGCCACGGTGATGAGGTGGAGGGACACGAAGGCGGCCACCTCGGCCCCGCGGGCGGCGAAGAGGTCGTCCGCAGCGAAGCGGACCGACAGGAAGTACCGATCCATGCCGATGGGCACGCAGGCGGCGGTGTCCAGCAGGGAGGACTTGCCCTCCCGGATCAGGGCGTAGACGAACCGCTTCTCCGTGAGCTCAGCATAGGAGAGCCGCTCGGGGAAGCCCTCCGCCGTGGCCACCAGGAGTCGCCGACTCTCGTCGTAGAGGGCGCAGGCCGCGCCGCTGAGGTTCGCCGCCCGGGCGGACCGGTCCAGCACCTCCCGGAGCATCCGGGGCGTGGTGCGCTGATAGTATACGTTCAAAACGGAGATCTCCGCCTCCAGGGAGGAAGCGAGGCCCGAATAGGCAGCCTCCGCCTCTCGGACCCGGAAGGACAGGGCGGCCGAGAAGCTGCGGGCGATGAGGGCGTGTCCGAAGGCAGCAAACAGCACTGCCACGATGAGGACGGTGCATACGCTGATCTTCAAGGCAAATCTCACGGCGTTTCCCTCCTGTCCGGACAGCCTATTTCTCCGTCGGTTCCTCCGGATGCAGCTCCTCCTCGGGGATCTCCAGCCGATAGCCTATCTTGTGGACCGTCTTGATCCGGTCGGCCCAGTTGAGCTTGCGCCGGAGCCGCTGGACGTGGGAGTCCAGGGTGCGGCTCTCGCCGATGTAGTCCGTCTCCCAGATGCGCTCGAAAAGGGTCTCCCGGAACAGGGCCGTGTTGGGGTTCTGGCAGAAGATCACCAAAAGGTCGAACTCCTTGCGGGTCAGGTCCACCCGCTGGCCATTCTGATACACCTCCCGGGCCTCCGGGTCGATGGTCACGTCCAGAATCTGCAGGATGCCCTGGCTCTTGTTGTAGCGGCGCAGGACCACCTCGATCCGAGCCAGCAGCTCCACGATCTCGAAGGGCTTCACGATGTAGTCCTCGGCGCCCAGCTTCAGCCCCTTCACCCGGTCCATCACGTCCGCCTTGGCCGTGAGGAAGATCACCGGGATGCCCAGGGGACGGATGAAGGACAGAAGATCATAGCCGTCGAACTTGGGCAGCATGATGTCCAGCAGCACCAGGTCGAAGGGATTGCTTTCCAGCAGGTCGGCCGCCTCCTGGCCGTCGTAGGCGCAGGTGACGGAATAGCCCTGCCGGGCCAGGTTCATGCGGATCAGGTTGGCAATGGGCAGTTCGTCGTCCACCACAAGGATCTTGATCATAGTCTCACCTCTGCATCATCGGGCGCACCCGTATCGTATGGAGGCAGTATACCACCCAAATTCGGACAAATTGTAACATCCATATGACAAGACGATAGATTTTACAACTTTTTTTGCCTAATTTGGAACAGAAAGCGCTTTTTCTTCCGTTCCGCGTCCGGGGGCAAGGGGATGTCCCGATTGGGGAACAGGGTTATGACCCCGTCCCGCTCCAGCCCCACCAGCACTGCGCACAGGATGGGCAGGCCCAGCAGACCCACGCCGCCGAAGATCCGGTATCCCACGAACATGCACATGAGGGTGAGCAGGGGATGGAGGCCCACATGGTCGCCCACGATCCTGGGCTCGATGATCTGGCGAATGACGGTGATGATCACGTACAGGACCAGCAACCCCACGCCCCGCCGGATGTCCCCTGTGACCAGGGAGATCATGGCCCAGGGCAGCATGATGGTGCCGCTTCCCACCACGGGCAGAATGTCGAACACGGCGATGGCCATGGCGATGAGCAGGGAATATTCCACCCCCAGGATGGTGAGGCCGATGGCCTGTTCCAGGAAGGTGATGCACATGATGAGCACGTAGGAGCGAAGCAGCCGCCCCAGGGTGGCCTTCAAATAGGTGAGCCCCGCGATGATCTTGGTATAGTTCTCCTCCCGGATCCGCCGCGCCACGGCCCAGCGCAGGAAGCCAAAGTCCATGGAGATGAAGAAGGTGGCGATGATCATGAACAGCACGTTCAGAAAGCTGGAGGGCAGGCCGGACATGATGGCTGTAATGAGGCGGGTGGAGAGCTCCGCTATCTTGGAGCGCAGGGACAGGAGCACGCTGTTGACCACCCCTTCCAGGACACTGACCACGTTGGGGTCGAGACGGCTGGTCCAGCGGGAGGCCATGTCGGTCAGGTTCTCCACCGCGGGGATGATGACCGTGTTGAACCGGGACACGGAGGTGCGGGCGAAGTTGAACAGCTCCGAGCCCACGAGCAGCGTCAGCACGGCCAGCAGGATATAGAACAGGATCACCAGGATGGCGGTCACCAGCCGGCGGTTGATCTTCAGCTTCTCGGAAAGGAAGAGGGCAGGCTTGCGCAGGAGCACGGAAACCAAGAACCCCAATAAAAAGGGCATGAGCAGGGGCAGCACGTACTTGAACCCTAAGAAGATCAGGCCCAGGATCACCGCCACATAGGCGAACTTTATGAGGAATTGTGTCATACGATCCTTTGTCATACACATCAGTATAACAGTATTCTTCCCAGCCGTCAAAGATTTGAGAGAAATATTATCCTCTTTTTTTCGACGTTTTTATGGAAAAAAGCCTATGGGCGGAAACTTGTGAAAAAGGTGAAACATTTGGCAGCGCCAGACTTGCATAAAATGACTGAATGAGTATAATAAAATCATGTATTTTCAGCATGATTCGTTGGACATAACCTATCGCCGTCCTCAGGGTGCCGTGACGGTGAACCAGGAGGTGGAAATCTCCGCCCAGGCCGCGGACATCCGCGGCGAGGTGTTCCTGCTGTTGCGGGACCGGTCGGGGGAGCGGGTGCTGCCCATGTGGCCGATAGGGGAGAAGGTCGTTTTGCGCATCCGGGCCATGGACGAGCCGGGCCTCATGTTCTATGGGTTCCTCATCCGCCAGGATGGCCGGGACCTGTACTACTGCGGCAGCTCCGGGCGGGGCGAGCTTCGGGAGGACCGGGGCGAGCTCTGGCAGCTCACCGTCTACGCCGCGGACTATGAGACCCCCGCCTGGTTCCGCCAGGCCGTGGCCTACCAGATATTCCCGGACCGCTTCTGTCGCAGCGAGCATGCGCCCATGGCCGCCGGCGCCGCCTACCATCAGCGCATGGGGCGGAAGGTGTATCTCCATGGGAACTGGGCGGAGGAGCCCGTCTACGGGCCTCACGGCGGCAGCCGGACCTACGCTCCGGACGACTATTTCGGCGGCGATCTCAACGGCATCCGGGAGAAGCTCCCCTATCTGGAGGAGCTGGGGATCACCTGCATCTATCTCAACCCCATCTTCGAAGCCGACAGCAACCACCGCTACAATACGGCGGATTATAAGCGCGTCGACCCGCTCCTGGGCACGGAAGAGGAT
Source organism: uncultured Eubacteriales bacterium (assembly GCA_902761365.1). Classification (GTDB taxonomy): domain Bacteria; phylum Bacillota; class Clostridia; order Christensenellales; family CAG-138; genus RUG472. The sequence continues at coordinate 18,276 of CACWJZ010000016.1, forward strand.
TTCAAAGCTCTCTGCGCCGAGGCGAAGGAGCGGGGCATCCGCATCGTTTTGGACGGCGTCTTCTCCCACACGGGGGCGGACAGCCGCTACTTCGACAAGCGCAACCGGTACGGCAACGGTGCCTACCATCACACCGATTCCCCCTACTTTTCCTGGTATCGGTTCTCCCGCTGGCCCGAGCGTTACGAGTGCTGGTGGGGCTTCGACACCCTGCCCAACGTGGAGGAGAAGGAGCCCAGCTATGGCGAATTCATCCACGGGCCCGACGGCGTGCTCCATAAGTGGCTTCAGGCTGGCGCCTCCGGCTGGCGGCTGGACGTGGCCGACGAGCTGCCAGACTGTTTCATTCGGGACGTGCGCGCCCGGGTGAAGGCGGAGGACCCCCAAAACGTGCTCATCGGCGAGGTCTGGGAGGACTGCTCCAACAAGCAGGGACCCGAAGGCCGCCGGGGGTACGTGGACGGGTACGAGCTGGATTCCGCCATGAACTATCCCCTGCGCACGGGCATCCTGCGGTTCCTCCGGGGCGAGGAGAGCGCCTTCGATCTGGAGCGGCGGCTCTGGTCCCTGTTCGAGAACTACCCGAGGCCCTTCCGGGACGCCTGCTTGAACCTGCTCTCGTCCCACGACGAGACCCGGGCCATCACGTACCTGGCCGGGGGACCGGACCGGTTCAGCGCCAGTCAGGCGGAGCAGGCGGCCTTCCATCCCGACGGGCCCACCCTGGCGCGGGCCAAGCGCCTCTTCCTGGCCGGGACCGCCTTGCAGATGCTGCTCCCCGGCGTCCCCTGCGTCTACTACGGGGACGAGGTGGGGCTGACCGGCGGCGGTGACCCCTTCAACCGGCGGCCCTATCCATGGGGTCAGGAGGACCTGGTCATGCGGGATACGATGCGGACCCTCATCGGCCTCAGGCGGGGGAGCGAAGCCATCCAGCAGGGGCATTTCCGCATGGGCGCCGTGTCCGGCAAATGCTTCGCCCTGGTCCGCTACGGGGCGGAGGAGTGCGTGGTGCTGCTGGTGAACCAAAGCGCCGTGCCCGTGTCCGCGTCCATCTATCCCTCCCTCCTCTATAAGGGGGAGGATGGGGAGGTGCCCATGCCCCTTTCCGGCCAATATACCGAGCTCTTTACCGGGGAGAGCCTTAAGGTGCGCAGCGTGCTGAGCGCCCTGGTCCCCGCGGAAGGATACTGCATCTATCGGAAGGAAACGAACCAATGAGACCCAAGCTGAAGCTGGATGAACTGAACAAAGCCCTGCTCATCACCTGCGGCGTCTGCTATCTGCTGAGCTTCGTGCTGAGCCGGTACGCCGCCGCCAGCACCCTGTTCCGCCTCCTGTTCGCTGCGGCCGCCATCTTCCTGGGCGTCCGCCTCTTCGCCAGGAATCCCGCCGCCCGCAACAACGAGAACATGAAGTTCCTCGCGATCGTGACGGCGGTGAAGGAGTTCTTCCACAAGCCCTCTCAGGGCACGGGCAGCGCCCGGCGGCCCGCCTCGACGGCCTCTTCCGGCGGCCTGCTGGACAAGTGGAAACAGCAGTGGCACGAGTACCGCACCTATCGGTATCTCATCTGCCCCCAGTGCTCCCAGCGGCTCCGGGTCCCCCGGGGCAAGGGCAAGATCCGGGTCACCTGCACCAAATGTCGGAATCAGTTCGTTGCCAAAAGCTGAAACTGAGCGTATACTATCATAGCAACAAAGAAAAGGAGATACCACAATGAAGGAAGTCACCAAAGATATGAACATCCGGGAGATGGTCATGATGGACGAGGGCATCGCTGAGATTCTCATGAACGCCGGCATGCACTGCCTGGGCTGTATGATGTCCCATTTCGAGAACCTGGAGCAGGCCTGTGCCGTCCACGGCATCGACGCCGATGCCCTGGTCAACGAGATCAACGAATACCTGGAGGCCAAGGGCGAGTAAGGCCCACTCCTCATAGACGCCTGAAAGGAGAGCTTCGGGCCAAATCGCCTCGGAAGCTCTCATTTTATGCAAAAGCACACGTTTTTGCGTAGTTTTTCCGTTGACGCCCCTAAATAAATGGACTATAATAATACATAGGGGGAATTTGTCCATTCAGGGGGGGTGAACGTATGCTGACCGAATCACTGACCCGGGTCATGCTGCGCATGCGGCTGGGATTTCTTCGAAAAATGTTTATCACCGTGCGGGAGGAGAGCCAGGATCTGACGCCCATGGAGATATTTTGCCTGGAGGGCATCGAGGCCATGGAGCGGCCAACCATCTCCCAGTTCGCCCGATTCACAGGCATCTCCCAGAGTAACGCCACCTACCGGGTCAACTGCCTCATTCGCAAGGGCTATGTGAGTAGGGTCCCCTCCGAAAAGGATCGGCGGGAGTATCATCTGGAGCTAACGGATAAGTTCAAGGGCTGCGGCCCGGTCTTCGAGCAGAGCTGCCGGGTGCTCGCAAAGCGCATCGCCCTGCATATGACCCGGGAGGAAACGGAAAAGCTCACGACCATCCTGGACGATTCCCTGGACAAGTGGAACGCCCTCATGGAGAAGGACGAGCTGCTGAAGGGGTAAGGCGTCGCCCCCAAACAGGACGCCGCAAAGCAAGGAGAACCTATGATCATTCGCGCTGCCGTATCTGAATTCACCAGCTTCCAGAACATTGAGGTCTGGAACTTCATCATCATGCTCGCCATCCTCTCCGGGGCCCTGCTGCTGGCGGGAGCCCTGCGGCGGATGATCCCGCTGCTACGGCGATCCCTGCTGCCCGGCGCGGTGCTGGCGGGCTTTTTGCTGCTCATCGGGGACGGCATCTATCGGGCATTTTCCGGCGTCAGCTTTTTTAGAAGCGGCAACAACCTCATCACCCTGGAGGCCATGACCTATCACGGGTTGGGCCTCGGCGTGGTGGCCATGTCCCTGAAGCGGAGCCAGCGGGTCAAAAACAAGCATCGGAACCGGGAGATCTTCCGCTCCGGCGCCATCACCGTCTGCGGGTACCTCATTCAGGGCGTGGTGGGCCTGCTCATCACCCTGGCCTTCTTCTACCTTTTCAAGGGCAAGGTCTTCGCCTCCAGCGGCATCCTGCTGCCCCTGGGCTACGGACAGGGCCCGGGTCAGGCCTTCAACTGGGGTCTCACCTTCGAGAACAGCTACGGCTTTGTCAACGGCTCCAGCTTCGGCCTTACCGTGGCGGCCATGGGATTCGTGTCCGCCAGCGTGGGCGGCGTGCTGTACATGAACGTGATGCAGCGCAAGGGCAAGTTGAAGATGGCGGAGAACGCCGACGAGGCGGAGAACCTGAGCGCCGAGACCATCACCGGCAAGGGCGAGATCCCCCTCAGCGAGAGCATGGACAAGTTCACCGTCCAGGCCGCCCTGGTCCTGGCCACCTACATTCTGGCCTACGGCATTATGAAGGGCATCGACGGGGCCTTCGGCGCCATCCCCTTCTATGTGAAGACCCTCCAGTCCACCATCTGGGGCTTCAACTTCCTGTTTGGCCTGCTGGCCTGCGTGATCGTGAAAGCCCTGTTCCGGGGGTTCCGCAAGGCGGGCTGGATGCAGCGGGAATACCGCAACACCTTCCTCCTCAACCGCATCTCCGGCTGGATGTTCGACATCATGGTGGTGGCCTCCATCGCCTCCATCGACCTCACGGCCTTTGCCCATCCGGAGTTCATCGTGCCCCTGCTGCTCATCTGCGCGGCGGGCGCCATCGTGACCTTCCTCTTTGTTCGCTTCGCCAGCCAGAAGCTGTTCCCGACCTACGCCCACGAGCAGTTCCTCTGCTTCTACGGCATGCTCACGGGCACCCTCAGCACGGGCCTCATCCTCTGCCGGGAGATCGATCCCCTCTTCGAGACCCCCGCGGCGGAGAATCTGATCTTCCAGAACCTTTATGCCGTGCTCCTGGGCGCACCCTTCCTCCTGGTCTTGGGGCTCATCGCCCAGAACCAGCCTACCACCACCTGGCTGGTCTTCGGCATCCTGGCGGTCTATTTCCTGGCCCTCTGCGGGGTCCTGTTCGGGAAGATGCTGTTCGGGAAGAAGAAAGCGGAATAAACCACAAGCAAGGCGGACGCAGCGGCGCCCGCCTTTTCCATACGCAACAGCGGGTTGCTTGCCAATCTGCCAATTGCAGATATACTAAGGGTATCAACATCGGGAGGAAAACATATGGAAGCCTATGAAGTTTTGAAGTCTCTGCGCGAGAAAAAGGGCCTGACCCAGGAGCAGCTGGCCGAGAAGGTACTGGTCACCAGGCAGGCGGTGAGCCGCTGGGAAACGGGGGAGACCCAGCCCAACACGGACACTCTGAAGCTCCTGTCCCGGGTCTACGACGTGTCCATCAACACCCTTCTGGGATCGCCCCGGACCCTTTATTGCCAGTGCTGCGGCATGCCCCTCACGGAGGACGGCATGATCAGCCGGGAGCCGGACGGCTCCTTCAACGAGGACTATTGCACCTGGTGCTATGCGGACGGCACCTTCGTCTACGCCTCCAAGGATGCCTTGCTGGACTTCCTGCTTCAACACGCGCCCAACCCGGACAATCAGCCCGAGCCCCAGCGCCGGGCCATGTACGACGGGTATCTCTCCCAGCTCAAGCACTGGAGATAGAGTAGATGCATGAAAAAGGAGAAGGCACGACGCCTTCTCCTTTTCGTATGCGTGGGTTACAGCCCCAGGTCTTCCTTCACGATCAGCACGTGGAAGGCCTTCACCGGCCGAGTGGGGGCCTCCAGGATGAAGGTCACGTTGCACATGCGGGCGGTGGTGCGGCAGTCGTAGCACTGACCGGTCTTGGCGCAGGGGGTGTCCAGGCCCAGCCGCCGGGCGTTGGCGGGGCAGGCGTCCCGTTTGGTGCGGTCGATGGCCTCGTCGAGGCCGTTGACGATCTTGTTCTTGCCCACGATGACCACCACTTCATGGGGGCCGTAGATGAGGCCCGCGGCCCGGTTGCCCGTGCCGTCGATGTTGACCAGCCGTCCGTCCGTGGTCAGGGCGTTGGCGGAGCACATATACACGTCCGCGTTCAGTGCCTTGTCCCGGGCAGCCTGCTTGGCTTCCTTGGCCGCCAGCCAGTGCCAGTACACCTCATTCCCGTTGGCCTGCAGGGCTTCGGCCAGGCCCATGTCCCGCACGGTGGCGCTGCCGCCGATGCCTACGCTCCTGGTGCCGATGATCCTGAGGGCCGCAGCTTTGGCTTCCGCGGCGGTGTCGAATACCTCCGGCAGGAACCGGCGGTCCTTCAGCGCCCTGACCAGGGCTTCGTAGTCGATGTTTTCCATAGGCGCCTCCTTATTTATCGTAGGTAAAGAAGCCCTTGCCGGACTTCACGCCCAGCAGGCCGCCCCGGACCATCTTTTTAAGCAGGGGATGGGGCCGGTACTTGGGGTCCCCGGTCTCCGCCTGCAGCACCTCCATGATGGCCAGCACCACGTCGAGACCGATCATGTCCCCCAACGCTAGGGGGCCGATGGGGTGGTTGGCGCCCAGCTTCATGGCGGTGTCGATATCCTCCGCGCTGGCCACGCCCTCGGCGTACACGCCCACCGCCTCATTGATCATGGGGATCAGGATGCGGTTCACTACGAACCCGGCGGCTTCGTTCACCTCCACGGGGGTCTTGCCCAGGGAAACGGCGATGGCCTTGACCCGGTCCACCAGCTCCCGGGGGGTGTTGATGCCCGCGATGACCTCAACGAGCTTCATCACGGGAGCGGGGTTGAAGAAGTGCATGCCGATGAGGGGCCTGTCCAGCTTCGCCCCGATCTCTGTGATGGAGAGTGACGAGGTGTTGGAGGCGAAGATGCAGGTAGGCTTGGCGATGGCCATGAGCTCCGTAAAGGTCTGCTTCTTCACGTCCATGCTCTCGAAGGCGGCCTCCACGATGAGCTCGCAGTCGCCGCAGATGTCCTTGGTGCCGGTGGTGATCCGATCCAAAATGGCCTGGGCCGCGTCCGCGGTCATCTTGCCCTTTTGGACCCGCTTGGTGAGCTGGTTCTCGATGCGGTCCTTGCCCCGGGCAGCCAGCTCCGCCGTGATGTCGCACAGACAGACCTGAAAGCCCTCGCACTGGGCGAAGGCCTGCGCGATGCCGGACCCCATGGTCCCGGCGCCGATGATGCCAACGATCATAGTTGCCTCCTTATCTGTTTTCAAATTCCACGTTTTTCTGCTTGCTGAGAAAGGCGGCCATGCCTCTCTTCTGATCCTCCGTCTCGAAGCAGCCGGAGAACTCCCGGATCTCCGCGTCCACCGCCTCGTCCATGGGCAGATCGATGCCTTCATTCATGGCGGCCTTGCAGGCTCGCACGGCGATGGGAGCGTTTTTCGCGATTCGCGCCCCCAGCTTCTTCGCCGCGGGCAGCAGCTCCTCTGGGGGATAGACGGCGTTGACCAGGCCTATCTCCAACGCCTTCGGAGCCTTCACGTTCCGGGCGGAGAAGATGAGCTCCTTGGCCTTGCCCATGCCCACGAGGCGCATGAGCCGCTGGGTGCCACCGAAGCCCGGGGTGATGCCCAGGGTGACCTCCGGCTGGCCGAACACGGCGGTTTCACTGCACAGCCGCATGTCACAGGCCATGGCCAGCTCGCACCCACCGCCCAGGGCATAGCCGTTCACGGCGGCGATGGTGGGGAGGGGGAAGGTCTCGATCCGGCGGAACACCTCGTTGCCCCGGCGGGAGAAGGCGGCCGCCTCCTCAGGGGTCATGTCGGCCATGGCGGCGATGTCCGCGCCGGCGGCGAAGGCCTTCTCGCCCGCACCGGTGAAGATGAGGCAGCGGACGGTGTCGAGGTCCACCGCGTCCAGGGCCGCGGAAAGGTCGTCCAGGACCTGGGCGTTCAGGGCGTTCAGCAATTCCGACCGGTTCAGAATCAGGGTCAGAAGGGGTCCCTCCTGCAGGGAAGTTACATAGGACATAACGGCCTCCTTAGTCCCGTTCGACGATGGTGGCGCAGCCCATGCCGCCGCCGATGCACAGGGTAGCCAGGCCCTTCTTGGCGCCCCGCCGCTGCATCTCGTGGAGCAATGTCACCAGGATGCGGCAGCCGGAGGCGCCTACGGGATGGCCCAGGGCGATGGCGCCACCGTTCACGTTCAGCTTCTCGGGATCGAAGCCCAGCTCCCGGGCCACCGCCACGGACTGGGCGGCAAAGGCTTCGTTGGCCTCGATGAGGTCGAAATCCTTCACGGTGAGCCCCGCCTTCTGCATGACCTTTTTGCTGGCGGCCACAGGGCCTACACCCATGATGGCCGGGTCCACGCCAGCGAGGGCGCCCGTCACGAACCGGGCCATGGGTGCTACGCCCAGTTCCTTCGCCTTCTCTTCGGACAGCAGGACCACGGCGGCAGCCCCGTCGTTGATGCCGGAGGCGTTGCCCGCGGTGACCACGCCGTCAGGCTTGAAGGCGGGCTTGAGCTTTGCAAGGATCTCCACGGTGGTGGTGGGCCGAGGTCCCTCGTCCGTGTCCACCACCAGGGTCTGCTTCTTCTGCTTCACGGTGACGGGCACGATCTCGTCCCGGAATCTGCCTTCGGCCATGGCTTTGGCACACTTCTGCTGGGAACAGGCGGAGAACTCGTCCAGCTCCTGCCGGGTGATGCCCCAGCGCTCCGCCACGTTCTCGGCGGTGATGCCCATGTGGTAGTCGTTGAAGGCGTCCCAGAGGGCGTCGTTGACCATGGCGTCCACCAGGGTGCCGTTGTTCATGCGATAGCCGAACCGGGCCTTGGGCAGGGCGAAGGGGGCGTTGCTCATGCTCTCCGTGCCGCCCGCCACCACGATGTCCGCATCACCGGAAGCGATCAGGGCAGCGCCCATGTTCACCGCCGCAAGACCGGAGCCGCATACCACGTTCACGGTCATAGCCGGGGTCTCCACAGGGAGCCCGGCTTTCAGGGCGCACTGCCGGGCCACGTTCTGGCCCAGGGCCGCCTGGATGACGCAGCCCATGTAGACCATGTCCACCGCGCTCGCAGGCACTTTGGCTCGCTGCAGGGCTTCCGAAATGACCAGGGTGCCCAGCTCCACGGCGGATTTGGAGCTCAACGCCCCGCCCATGGTGCCGATGGGGGTCCGGCACGCGCCGGCAAGAACCACGTTTCTCATATGCAAGGATTCCTTTCCATAATTCTCTATTTTATATCATACACTATTTTCATGCTCAGGGAAAGGGGGAAGAGCAAAATAGGCGTGGTTGATGGCACAGCAGCTGTTGCCAAAAGAAAAGGAGCCGGGATCGCGTCGCTTTCGATCCCGGCTTCTCCTTTTTAGGAGGCTCAGATGGGGCCCAACCCGGACAGGATCACGGGACAGCCGCCTCTGTTTTGTATGTAGTTGTTGATCTCATCGGTGATCACGTCGATGTTCAGTTCAAAATCAGCGTAGAACTTTTTCTGGTCGTATGCGTGCTTGTCGATGCTGCTTGCCTTGGTCATGGTATGCTCCTTTCTGGTCTCGTTTTTTTGTGTCTTCTGAACAGGTTTTCTTTCTGTACTCACCATACTACCAAATAATATCGTTGTCAAACTGTTAAAAGTTGTATTTAATACAAATAGAATTTGTTTTACGAGGTGAGCACATGAACTTCCAGAACATCCAGTATTTTTTGCAGGTGGCAAGGAAACGCAGTTTCTCTCAAGCGGCGGAGGAGCTGTTCATCACACAGCAGACCCTGAGCGCCAGCATCGCAGCTTTGGAACGGGAGCTGGGCTGCAAGCTGTTCCTTCGGCATATCCCCTTGGAGCTGACCTATGGAGGCGAGCGCTTCTTGATATATGCCAAAGCCTTTCAGCAGAATTACGATCACATGCTTCGGGATTTTGCCGAGATCGGCCAGGGCATCCGCGGCCGCCTGCGCATCGGTGTGGCGGTGAATCGGGGTCGATTCCTCATGCCCAAGCTCATCCACGCCTTTCACGAGACCTATCCAATGGTGGAGGTGGCTGTGGTGGAGGACAAGAACGACATGCTGCTGGAAGCCCTGCATGAGGGGGAGATCGACATGGCCATAGGGGATTTCTCCGAGGAGGATCGAGGGATCGTCCTGGAGGACTACTATGAGGACGAGATCGTTCTCGCCGTATCCGACAGGCTGCTGCAGGAGCGCTTCCGCGGCAGCGCGGAGCGGATACGGATGTCCTTGACGCAGGAACAGGATGTGCGCCTCTTGGCGGAAGTTCCGTTTCTTATGAGCAGCGCATTCAGCGTGTCGGGGCGGATCGCCAGAAAGATCGTTCGGCAGGCGGGCATCGTGCCGGAGGTCAAAACCAGCTCCGGCAACATGGAGACGCTGATTGAAATGTGCTATCTTGGAGAGGGTGCTTGCTTCTGCCCGGAAAAACTGTTGCGGTATCTCTTGAGCCCAGAGCAGCTGGCTAGCATGACCATGCTGCGCTTTCGTGACGGTCAAACACGCTATTCGGTCAAATTCGGCTGGCTGGATCAGGAAAAGGAATGGAACATCCGCAGCGACTTTATCCGCCTGGCGAAGCAGGTGGAAGCCCTATGACGCTATGCGTTCCCGCATCAAAAAAGGAGAAGTCGTTCGACTTCTCCTGCTTTGACTTGCTTTGTTAAGCTCAATACTTGCGCTTGCGGGCGGCTTCAGCCTTCTTCTTGCGCTTCACACTGGGCTTCTCGTAGTGCTCACGACGACGGACCTCGGCGAGGACGCCACTGCGGGCGCACTTGCGCTTCCAACGCTTGATTTTTTTCCCTCCCCTCCTGAGCCAACATAGGTGCAAAATCACCAGCACACCGTGAGATTATACCCGAAGGGAGCCCGTTCGTCAACCCCCTTTTTTGCGTTTTGCCTAAGGATCGGGCCCACAGCTGACGGGAGAGGGCGGGAGAGGCCCTATCGACCGCAGCGGTGCTGGCCGCAGCCGTCGTTCTGGTGATGGCTGAGGCAGCCTTCGTCCCCGTGGTGGTGGCCGCAGTCATAGCCCCCCTCGTGATGATGGCCACAGTCATGGTCTCCCTCGTGATGATGGCCACAGTCATGGTCTCCCTCGTGATGGTGGTCGCAATGAGCGGCGGGATCATAGGACAGCCGGTCCGCCGCCAGGGCCTGGGCCGCCGCGTCCGCGGAACCCACCACGCCCGCATAGAGCCGGATGCCCGCCTCGCGCAGGGCGTTCTGCGCGCCCATGCCGATGCCGCCGCAGATGAGGGCGTCCACCTGTGCCGCCTTCAAAAAGCCCGCCAGGGCTCCATGGCCACTGCCGTTGGTGTCCACCACCTGCTCCCGGACGATGGCGCCGTCCGTCACGTCGTAGAGCTTGAACTGCTCCGTGTGCCCAAAGTGCTGAAAGATCTCCCCGTTTTCGTAAGTCACCGCGATACGCATATCCATGTTTCCTTTCTGCATGATGTGTTCCGTGCCCTGATCGGTGAGCCGATAGCTGCCGCCGCCCAGCCGCAGCCCCCTGCCGTCCACCAGGGCCTCCGCCAGCTTCTTGCGGGCGCTGTCGTAGATGGCCGTCACCGTGGTGCGGCTGACGCCCATGCGCTGGGCGCACTGCTCCTGGGTGAGCCCCTCCCGGTCCAAAAGGCGCACGGTTTCGAACTCGTCCAAACTCATGACGACAGATTCCGCCGAGTCTCCCTCCTCCGGACGGAAGGACCAGTATTCAGGATAGCCGTCGATCCAACGGCAGCGCTGCTTTCGAGCCATAGCTTTCCTCGTTTCTGACGTATGTCAAAAATAAGTATAGCCGCATTATCGACATATGTCAAGATTTCTTTCAAAATCCGCAGCCGGGAGTTTTTGACAATCGGCACGGAATAGGCTATACTGGAGCCATCACAAGGGAAGGACCTGAATACATGGCAAAGCTGTATTTCCGATATGGGGCCATGGGCTCCAGCAAGACCGCCAACGCCCTCATGGTGCGGTACAACTATCTCGAGCGGGGCAAGAGCGTGCTGCTTCTGAAACCCTCCACAGACACCCGGGATGGAGTGCACCGCATCCTCTCCCGCTGCGGCCTGGAGGCGGAGTGCACCCTGGTGGAGGATATGGACCTGGAGGCGGTGAAGGCGGGACAATACGACTGCATCATCGTGGACGAGGCCCAGTTCCTCACCAAGGAGCAGGTGGAAACCTTCGCCTACATCTGCGACATGTACGACGTGCCCGTGATCTGCTACGGCCTCAAAACCGACTTCCAGGGCAACTTCTTCGAGGGGAGCCACTGGCTTCTGGCCCGTGCGGACGCCATCGAGGAGGTCAAGACCATCTGTTGGTGCGGCCGCAAGGCCACACAGAACGCCCGTCTGGACGGCAAGGGCAGCATCACCAAGGTGGGGGAGCAGGTGGTCCTGGGGGCCAATGACACCTATATTGGCCTGTGCCGCAAGCACTGGCGGCTGGGCGACCCGGGGCCAGGCCTGCGGGCGGAGGATCTGAAACGAAACGAAAAAAGCGAAAACTGAATTCCGGCGGCATCCTATCCAAAGCCTTCGGCACGGTGGCCTTCCTGGTGGCGGGCCTGTGTTTGTGCGCCCTGTTTTTGCTGATCTACCCGGGCGGCGAGCTGTGCCGCCTCTTTGAGTACGCCCTGGTGATCCTGTGCTTCGCCTTCGCCTGCGGCCATCGGAGCGAGACGCTGGACGGGCTTTTATCCCTGCTGGCGCTTCTGTGCACGGCGGGGGCAGATTTCTTTTTGGTGGCCCTCAAGGAGGAGCAATGGCTCCCGGGCCTCAGCCTGTTCTGCGTCGCCCAGCTCTTCTGGGCTCTGCGGCTGCTGCGCATGGAGGCGGGGCGGCGGCGATTCGTTCACGGCCTGACCTGGGCCTTGACCTGCGGGACGCTGCTCGTCGTGGCGGTGATCGCCGTCCGGGGCGGGGATCCTGTGCTGCTCCTGTCGGCAGTGTACGTCTCCCTGCTGTTGACTACCGTCCTTTTCAGCTGGCTCACACCCCGGAACCTTCTCTTCACCCTGGGCATGACCTTGTTTTTGGGCTGCGACCTGTTCGTGGCGGCGAACAACGCCGTCCTGTATCTGGATTTGGACGCCTTCCCCCTGCTCAAAGCGCTGCACGACATCCCCTTCAACATGATGTGGGCCTTCTACGGCCCCAGCCAGATGCTGTTGGCCCTCTCCAGCGCCGGGGATGGGGGAGAGCGGTGATTTTTCGAGGGGGTCTCTTGCCTTTTCTCCACCAAAAAGGTATACTATTTTCGATCAATACATGAAAAGGAGCGATTCAGTTCATGGAGAACAAACGGCCTACCGGCCACGGTAAAAAAGCCGGCACCGGCTCCGCCCATGTGGAGAAGGGGGAGAAGGTATCCTCCCGCCCCGTGGGCACGGGCAGCGGGCGCACAGGCAGCTTCGATCAGCGTCCCGGACAGGATAGGAGCGGCGGCGAGCGGTCCGGCGCCGGCAAGCTGGGCCTGCTGGCCCTGCTCATGATCCTGCCCAAGAAGTATCGCCGCCTGGCGCTCATCATCATCGCCGTGGTGGCGGTGTTCGGTGTCATGACGGGTCAATGCGGCAACCTCACGGGCGACGGCGTGCCCTACTACACGGACACGAACCAGGTCTCCCAGGCCACCGATGTGCCCTACTACACCCAGGCCCCTGTGGCGACTGCAGCGCCTGTCTATACCCATGCGCCCGTCTATACCAAGGCTCCCGTTTTCACCGAAGCGCCCGCAGCAACGGCGGCGCCCGTGACGGGGGAGGCCCGGGATAAGCGGGTCACGCTCAGGGGCAAGGGCCGGGATGATGTCACGATCATGATCTATATGTGCGGCACGGACCTGGAATCCAAGTACGGCATGGGCACCAGCGACCTCAACGAGATGGTGAAGGCCACCATCTCCGATCAGGTGAACGTGATCGTGGAGACCGGCGGCTGCCGGGCCTGGAAGAACAACGTGATCTCCAGCTCCGTGAACCAGATCTATCAGGTCCAGACCGGCGGCCTCAAGCGGCTGGAGAAGGACTTCGGCACCGCCTCCATGACAAGCCCCGACAACCTGGCCGCCTTCATCCAGTACTGCAAGAAGAACTTCCCGGCGGATCGGAACATCCTGATCTTCTGGGATCACGGCGGCGGCTCCATCTCCGGCTACGGCTACGATGAGAAGCAGGGCAGCAGCTTCACCGGCACCGACACCATGACCCTGCCGGAGATCGACGCGGCCCTGAAGAAGGGCGGCTGCGTCTTCGACTGGATCGGCTTCGACGCCTGCCTCATGGCCACGTTGGAGACCGCTATGGTGTGCGACAAGTACGCCGACTACATGATCGCCTCCGAGGAATCCGAGCCCGGCACCGGCTGGTACTACACCGATTGGCTCACGCAGCTGTCAAAGAACACCTCCACCCCCACGGAGAGCATCGGCAAAACCATCGTGGAAACCTTCGTGGCCGCCAGCCAGCGGGCCCAATCGAACGCTCAGGTGACCCTGAGCGTGCTGGACCTGGCCAAGCTCCACGGCACCGTGCCCCCGGCCCTGCGCAACTTCTCCACCGCCACCACCAACCTCATCAAGGGGAACGACTACAGGAAGGTGGCCGAGGCCCGGGCCAACGTGCGCCAGTTCGCCCGCCAGAGCCGGATCAATCAGGTGGACCTGATCGACCTCTGTGACCGGATCGGCACCGCGGAAGCCAAAACTCTGGCCGCTGCCCTGAAGGGGTGCGTGGCCTATAACAAGACCAGCATATCCCGGGCCTACGGCGTGTCCGTCTATTTCCCCTACGAGACCCTCAACGGCGTCAAGAGCGCCATCAACACCTACAACAGCCTGGGCATCGACGCGGAGTATACCAAGTGCATCCAGAGCTTTGCGAGCCTGGGGCAGGGCGGCCAGTTCGCCTCCTCTGCATCCCAGCAGGCCTACGGCTCCTACTCCTCCGGCGGCGACCTGTTGAGCACCCTCCTGGGCGGCTTCATGGACAGCGGCGCCTACGGCGGCTCTTCCGGCAGCTCTCCCTACGGTTCCTCTTCGCCCCTGGGCTCCTTGCTGGGCAGCTACACCACGGGCTCCAATTCCGGAGCCCCCTCCGCCGGCAACAGCGTGGACGCTTCCACCATCATGGACCTGCTGTCCGCCTTCTCCGGCCGGTCCATGCCCGCCGGTTTGGACTGGCTCGATACGGACCTGGTGGCCAGCAAGGCCGCGGACATCGCCCAGAACCGGCTGGATCCCGCCCGGATCACGGTCACGAACAAGAAGGGGACCCCCACTCTGGTCCTCACCGATGCGGAATGGGCCCTTGTAGAGACCGCCGCCGTCAACATCTTCGTGGACGACGGGCAGGGCTTCATCGATCTTGGGTACGACAACTATCTCACCTACGACAAGGACAACGATCTCATCCTGGGCTTCGACGGTACCTGGCTCTGTGTGGATGGCCATGTGGCGGCCTTCTACATGACCTCCGTGGAGGAAACCGGTACCTATGGCCGCATCCCCGCCCGGATCACGCGCGACGGAGAGGAGCTGCTGGTGAACATCGTGGTGTTCATCGATGCGGACGGGAACATGGAAGTCTTGGGGGCGGACCCCCTCTACCATGGCGAGACCGACACGGAAGCGAAGGGCAGCATCCCCATTGAGCAGGGCGACTGCATCCAGCTTCTCTGCGACTACTACACCTACGGCGGCGTCTACGAGGGCAGCTATGAGCTGGGCAAGGCTTTCACGGCAGGCAGCAGCCTGAAGGTGAAGTATTTGACCCTGAACAATGCGGGCAATATCAGCGTCAGCTATCGCCTCACCGACATCTACGGCAACGTGTACTGGACGCCGGCCTATATCTACTAAGCGCGATTGGAAAACGAGCGCTCCCCTGGGGGAGCGCTCGTTTTTCGTGTCTGTGTTTTTTATCTTTGCTTCCGCTTCAGCGCCACTTCGCTCTCGGGCTGACCGTCCAAGGTCTCGCCCTCCAGATGGACCATCTTCTCCGTCAGGAGCTTGGAGAAGCCGGAGACGATAGCGGAGGAGTAGACGAGCCGCTCCACGTCGGCGCTCTGGGCGGCGGGGCTGTGCAGCACCACATCCCCGGCGGTGCGGACCAGCTGCACGAACGCCAGGCACATATCGTGGTGGGTCTTCACGTACTCCTCGTAGATGCGGCGGACCTCCGCCTCGGGAAGGCCCAGGGGCAACATCTTCTGGATGTAGGGGATGTTCACGCTCTGCTTCAGGGAGCAGATCATGATGAGATAGGCCATGTGGACCCGGGTGTACTTCTTCTTCACCGGCGGGGGCATGATCTTCAGCCGCACGTAGTTGTTGATGATGCTGGTGGTGATGGCGGCGTTGCCATGCTCGTCCTGGGGCAGGAAGTTGAGATACCGCTGCAGCAGCATGACCACCTGGTCCATGTACAGATCAATGTCCGGCAGCTCGTCCCACTGGGGCAGGCGGAAGCTGTCGAGATAGTTTTCCCACCGGCGCAGCTTGGCGCCGATCAGCTTTACATCATATGCCATAGCATCAGTTCGCTCCTTATATGATATATTAGTATACTCCATCTGTATTCATGTGACAATAGCAAACAAAAATATACAAATGAAACATTTTTGTGAATCAATTGACAGACTCATAGAAATGATTTAATATAATATTAGATATTAGTTAAAGGAGACAAGGATATGTCATTTCATATTTGGACGGACACCTCGGCCAATCTGCCCGCCGCCATGTGCCGGCTGCTGGGGATCAAGGTGCTGCCATTCCATTTCAGCCATAACGGCGGGGGAGAGGAGTGCTGCTTGGACACGGACGCTTTTCCCTACGACGATTACTACGAGGACCTGAAGGCGGGTGGCACCGCCACCACCTCCATGATCAACCCGGAGGCCTATCGGGAAGTGTTTGAGCAGGAGGCCAAGGCGGGGCAAGACGTGCTGTATATAGGCATGTCCTCAGGCATCAGCGGGGCCTATGGGGCCTCGGTCCTGGCGGCCCGGGAGGTGGCGGAGATGTACCCCGACCGCTGTGTGAAGGTCTTCGACACCAAGGGCGCCTCCTTGGGGGAGGGACTGCTGGTGCTGGCGGCTCAGAAGCTGCAGAAAGCCGGCGCGGACCTGCAGAAGGTCCTGCGGGAGCTGGACCGGCTCCGGTCCCATATGATGCAGGTGTTCACCGTGGACGACCTCATGTACCTGAAGCGGGGCGGGCGCATCTCCCGCATGAAGGCGGTCATCGCCTCCGTGCTCAACATCAAGCCCATACTACGGGGGGACGAGGAGGGCCGCATCGTGGTCACCAACAAGGCCGTGGGCCGCAAGGCCTCCATCCGGGCCCTGGCGGACGACCTCATTGCGAACATCGACGAATCGGACGCCTGCGGCATCGGCATCGCGCAGGCGGGCTGCTCATCCGACGCCCAGACCCTGATCGATCGCATCCGTGCCAAGCTCCCCAATCTGCCCATCCTGACCGTGCCCTATGAGCCCGTCACCGGCAGTCATGTGGGCCCCGGCGCCCTGGCCCTCTTCTACATCAGCCGCCACGCGAGGGCGGTTTAGGTTCGGACACCATTGAGAGAAGCAAAAAAGGAGCGGGAAATCGCTCCTTTTTGCGAAATACTGCCTGCTGTGACCTTCGTTACTTCACCTTCAACACAAGGGCATACTGAGGGAACTCCGTCTCGGTGTCGTCGCTATCCCACCCGTTGACGCCGGGCCTGCTCCACAGAATCTCGCCGTAGTCCGGGCATAGCGTGTCCAGAGGCCTGTCGTTCACATCCTTCGTTTGGACCGTCTCAAAGGTACGCAGCGTCGGAACGAAGGCGATCTCCTGAATGGACTTGAGCATGTCGTAGGGGACTTCGTTCAGGCTTCCATTGTTTAACAGCAGATCGCCGTCCTCCTGCACGGTACAGTTGATAGGATTCAGGAACCATTGGCCGCTCTCGCCGTTGATCAGCGTCTCGAACTCCAATGACGCGGCCAGGGCTTCCCGCTGTTCCCTGGTCCACGCTTCGGGCACCCGGACGCGGATCTTGATGTCGTGGATGCCCAGGGCGTCCATCTGGATATCCTCCACCAGCATGGTCAGGCCCTCCGTAGAGGCCCGCTGCTTGGAGAAGAAGATGCGGACGTCGGCATACCCGTTGTCGGGTCGGCCAAAGTCGAAGTCGATCCGACTAAGGGTCACCGTCTCCGGACCCCAGGTGACGACGGCGTCAACACTCTCGAACCGACTCGGTTTGATCTCCTGATACGCGCGCATGTTGATCGAGATCGTGCCCAGGCTTGCCTTGAAGAGTTCCGTCGGAGGTACCATATCGCTGCCGATGCGATCCTCCTCCACCACATCGACCTCATAGAACACCTTCGCCGACAGATTGCCCTCCGCATCGATCAGCTTTTCGATCTCATCCGGATGGAAGATGTAGATTTGTGCGACTGCCGTAAGACCGTTCTTTTTCAGAAAAGCGCGGTCCTCCGCTTCCACCAGTTGCCTGTGCTCATCGCTTGCCGACATTACCCCGAGCCCCTTTTGGTCCCGCTCCGCCAGATATGCGTCGATCAAAGCAGAAGACACATCGCCGATTAAACCTTCGATGCGGGTCCCGTCCGCCAGCTCATACAGAATCCAGCCATCTGGAAAGGCAAACTCCAGTGGCAAAGCACCCTCAGCGGAGAGCGCCTCAGGATCAACCTTCACTCGCGTCACGGTGCCGCCGCTCCAATTCTCCAAAAGATACAGCCCCGAAAGACCGTTGAAATGGATGGATTGGTAGATCGTTTCGCCGTCGAACATAGCGTCGCCCAGCTGGATGTCGCTGTTCTCATAGAAGAATTCAGAGAGTTGCAGCGCGCCCTCGCTGTTGACGGCCTTGGAATCGGTCCGGTCGATGGGGATCAGCTTGAACCCGTCGGTGGTCTCCGGGGAGGTGATCAGCGATTCGATCTCGGGTATCTCGGTCCGTTGCTCCGGGTCCGTGGTCAGATAGTCCTGGGGGGTGGACACCCCGAACCAGGAGAGCACCTCCGCCCGGGCGGAGGGGATGAGAAACACCGTGCCCACCAGCACCACGAAGGCTGCTGCCGCGAAGGAGACCGCTTTTCTCCACGCAAATCCTCTGGGTGTCGCGTATTTTGTCCTCGCCTTGATGTAGGCATCGTTAATGGCGTGATCATAGATCATCTTTTTGAAAAAGTCATGTTCTTTCATGATTAGCTCCTTTCCTGTTCCTTGCATTCCAGCATGGTGCGAATTTTGCCGCGGGTGCGATACAGCCGTTGACGGACCGCTTCCTCGGTGATGCCCATGGATTCAGCGATCTCTTTTTGGGAGCGGTCACAGCCATAGAAGAGCAGAAACACCCTGCGGTTCACTTCCGGCTCCCCTTCCAGCAGCCGCCAGATCTCATCCACCCGCTCCTCCTGGAGCAGGCGCTCGTCCAGAGGTTCATCCTCCGACAGGAGATCGAAGTCCTCCGGCAGGGGCTGCTCGGTTTCCTTCCTCTTCGCGGCGGTGCGGTAATACCCGGCAAGCACCTTTTTCGCCACCGAGAAAAGGTACCGCCGCGGGTCGAGGATAGGCAGGACGCTGCGGGTGAGGCGGGCATAGAACCGTCGGTACACCTCCTGGAAGAGATCCTCCGCCTCCGGCGCGGCGTTGGTCCGCAGCATCAGATAGCGCAGCAGGTCGTCCCGCGTCTCGCTGTAAATCTGGTCGAATCGTTCGTTTTGTTCCATATCGTTGCTTCCTTTTCAAAACCGGTTTCACCTTTGAAGAGGCCCAGGAAGGGAAAAACATAACGGATAAAATAAAAAGGAGCCGCCGGGGGGCAGCTCCTTGCGGGGTCATGTTTTACGGATTGGTGGGGGTGATGGCGGTAGTGTCGGTGGCGCCGGAGTCGGCGGCCCGCTTGGCGCAGAAGCTGCACAACTCGCCCCGGTTGTTGTTCCAGGCTTCCTGCAGGGAGGTCTGGTGCAGGTTGTCCGCAGCGGTGTTGGTCAGAGCCTGGCAGTCGCCGTAGAGGTGATACTTTTTGCCGTAGGTGGTCCAGAAGCAGCCGTCGGGATCGTTCTGATCGATGTTGAACTCCTGGGTGACCTTGTTCACCTCGTCCTGGGTCACGGGATGGTAGTCGGCGGAGACGCCGCCCACCAGCAGCGTGATGACGGCCAGGGCTGCGATGGCGATCTTCTTGGTCTTGGCGTCCAGCTTGTCGTTCTTCAGGATCAGCACCAGGCCGATGACGAAGAAGATCAGGAAGGCCATGATGAGGCCCAGCTGGTTCCAGATGAACTGGGCGATCTTGTTGTGGGACTTGACGGGATGGATGTGGTTGGCCTTCTTCCACAGCAGCGCGGCGCCGATGCACAGAGCGACGGCCACCACGATGTCGATGATCATGGGCGTGTAGTTCTTCAGGACCAGCATCCGCATGGCGCCGAAGGGCAGCTCCAGATCGCCGATCTGAGGCAGATAC
This sequence comes from uncultured Eubacteriales bacterium, assembly GCA_902761365.1. GTDB lineage: Bacteria > Bacillota > Clostridia > Christensenellales > CAG-138 > RUG472. The sequence continues at coordinate 37,689 of CACWJZ010000016.1, forward strand.
ATAGCCACGATGGCCAGCCCCCACATGACGAAGGACAGCACCCGCCAGAGGACGGTGTTCTTCTTTTTACCGGTCTCCTGCTCCTCCATCTGAGCAAGAGCGGCCTTCAGAGCAGCAGCGGAGGGCTTCTTCGCTTCTGCGGTCTCAGCTTTCTTGGCCGGCGCCTTCTTGGCGGGCTCCTTTTTTTCTTCCGTCTTGGCGGCCTTGACTTTCTTTTCTTCTTCCAAAGTACGGTACCCCCTTATGATAATGCACCATATATATTATGGATGAAAGCAGTATACCACAAGGGATGGTAGGTTGCAATGCGTTCTCAAACAAAATCTGTGTTTTTTTTCACCATCCGATTGCTATTCATCCACGATTGTGGTATTTTTATGCTATCTTGGAAAGGAGCTTCGATCATATGGATTCCATTCGTGGTTTGTTGGATGAAAACACCCTCAGGAGCATCGCTCAGGCGGCGGGCCAGGGGGTCACTGAACAGCAGGTGGAGGACGTGCTGAACAGCGTCTTGCCCACCATCGAGAAGGACAATGCCTCCGGTCGGCTGGTCAGCCGCGCCACGGCGGCTCAGCAGGAGACCGTCACCCGGGGCGGCACCCGGGCGGGCGGGGTGGACCTGCTGTCCCTGCTGCTGGGCGGCAACGCCTCCTCCGCCACCCAAAGTGCGGCCAACAACGCCAACGTGTCCAGCGGAAAGGCCGGCAGCATCCTGAAGATCGCCGCGCCCATCCTCCTGTTCCTGCTGCTGAAGAACAAACTGGGCGGCAGCGCCAATCAGAGCAGCGGTGGCGGTCTGCTGGGGTCCCTGTTGGGCGGCGGCAATTCGGGCGGCGGTCTGCTGGGCTCCCTCCTGGGCGGTTCCTCTCAGTCCACGCAGCAGAGCGGCGGCGATTCCCTGTTGGGCATGCTCCTGGGCGGCGGCGACGCGGACGCCACTGCGGGCAGCAGCCTGCTGGGGTCCCTGCTCGGCGAGGGCACCTCGACCCAGAGCACGCAGTCGTCTGCGGGCGGCGGCTCCCTGCTGGGGTCTCTCCTGGGCGGCTCCGGCCAACAGGGCGGCGGTAGCCTCCTGGGCAGCCTGCTGGGGGGCTCAGAGTCCACACAGCAGCAAAGCGGCGGCAGCCTCCTGGGCAGCCTGCTGGGCGGCTCAGAGTCCACGCAGCAAAGCGCAGGCGGCGGCCTTTTGGGCGGCCTCGTGAATCTGCTGGGGGACGACAGCCCGGCTGAGACGACCACCACCGGGAAGAAAAAGAAGACCTCTTCCTCCACCTCCGGCAAGAAAAAGACGACTTCCACCGGCAAGACATCCACCGCCGGCAAGAAGACTGCATCCACAGCCAAAACCTCCTCGACAGCGAAGAAGACTTCTTCCGCGGCTAAGACTTCCTCTGCAGCGAAGAAGACCGCGTCCACGGCCAAGAAGACTTCCACCACCCAAAAGACCACCTCCGCCAAGAAGAGCGGCAAGTAAGGGAGGCATCCATGGCAGGTCCGGGCGGGCATTTCGGCCCCAGAGGCTTCCTCACCGAGGAAGAGAAACAGAACAGGCCCCAGGTAACTGGGGCTTTGATACGTCGCATCCTGGGCTATCTCAAACCCTACTGGCTCCAGTTCGTGCTGGTGTTCGTCACCATCCTCCTGTCCTCCGTGGTGGGGCTGCTGCCCTCCATCATCACGGGGCGGATCGTGGACGAGGCCCTCATCGGCCGCAACATGAAGCTGCTCATCCAGCTGCTGCTCATGGCTCTCGGCACCCTGGCCGTGTCCCAGGTGGTCAACGTGCTCTCCGGCTATATCTCCGCCTGGATCAGCCGCCGCATCATCTTCGACATGAAGAACCAGATGTACGACCATCTGCAGCACATGCCCCACGCCTTCTTCACTTCGGAGAAGCAGGGGGACATCATCACCCGCATGAACAGCGACATCAGCGGCGTGTCCTCCGTGATCTCCGGCACCCTGACCAGCATCGTGAGCAACGTGGCCACCGTCGTCACCACCCTGGTGGCCCTGTTCAGCATGAGCTGGCAGCTCGCCTGCGTGGGCATCCTGGTGATCCCGCTCCTCATCATCCCCACCCGCAGCGTGGGCCGGACCCGCTGGAAGCTGCTCACCGAAAGCCAGGCCAAGAACGACGAGATGAACCAGCTCATCAACGAGACCCTGTCCGTCTCCGGCTCCCTGCTGGTCAAGCTCTTCACCCGGGAGAAGCGGGAGTATGAGCGGTTCGTGGCCCTCAACGAGGAGGTCACCCAGCTCGCCTTGAAGGAGGAGCGCAGCGGCCGCTGGTTCCGGGTGGTCATGGGCATGTTCACCCAGATCGGCCCTCTGCTCATTTACTTTGCGGGCGGGCTCTTCATCATCAACAACCTGGACACGGCATTGACCGTCGGTACCGTCACCGCCACAGTGGCCCTCATCAACCGGCTCTACCGGCCCGTGGAGTCCCTGCTGAACATCCAGGTGGACTTCACCCGGTCCCTGGCCCTGTTCTCCCGCATCTTCGACTACTTCGATCGGGAGATCGCCATCAGCACCCCGGAGAAGACCCTGACCCCCGATTTTATCGACGCCGAGATCCGCTTCGAGCATGTGCGATTCGGCTATGAGACGGAGAAGGTGATCCTGAAGGACATCGACTTCACCGTGCCCGCCGGCAAGATGTACGCCATCGTGGGCCCCTCCGGCAGCGGCAAGTCCACCATCATCAACCTGATCCCCCGGCTCTACGACGTGTGGGACGGCCGCGTCTTCATCGACGGCGTGGACGTGCGGGACATGGATCTCACCTGCCTCAGACGCCAGATCGGCATGGTGACCCAGGACACCTATCTTTTCAACGGGACCATCAAGGAGAACCTGCTCTACGCCAAGGAGGACGCCACGGACGCGGAGCTGGAGGCAGCCTGCAAGGCGGCCAGCATCCACGACTTCATCCTGGCCCAGCCCGACGGCTACGACACAGTGGTGGGCAACCGGGGGTTGAAGCTCTCCGGCGGTGAAAAGCAGCGGCTCAGCATCGCCCGGGTCATCCTGAAGGACCCAAAAATATTGATCCTGGACGAGGCCACGTCGGCCCTCGACTCCATCTCCGAAAGCGCCATCCAGGACGCCCTGGTGTCCCTTATGGCGGGGCGCACCAGCATCGTCATCGCCCATCGGCTCTCCACCATCCTGGCGGCGGACGAGATACTGGTCCTCTCTGGCGGTGTCATCGCCGAGCGGGGCACCCACGACGAGCTCCTCCAGCAGGGCGGCGTCTACCGGGAGCTCTATGAGACCCAGTTCAAGCTGGTGCTGGATCGGGAGCTGGAACGGCAAAACAAGCAGGAGAATCCATGAAGAAAAGAGCGGTCATAGCTTTACTGGTCCTGTTGATCCTCTCCGTTGGGACATACTCCCGTGCGGATTCCTCCATCAGCGATTCTGTGCCCCGTTCCTCCCTGTACGATATTCCCGCATATGACGGGGAGGACTTCGTCGTCCTCCAGGAGGACCGGCCGGATTTTTACACCTGGCAGATCAGCCCCGAACCATATGTGATGTTTTCCAAGCTGGACGATTTGGGACGGACCGGCCCTGCTATGGCTTGCCTTGGCCCGGAGACGATGCCAACTCGTCCCCGGGGACAGATCGGCAACGTGCGGCCTTCCGGCTGGCACACGACCCGATACGACGATCTCATTGAGGATCGATACCTGTACAATCGGGCTCACGTGATCGGCTATTTGCTGTGCGGGGATAACGCGACCCCTGAAAACCTGTTCACGGGCACACGGCATCTGAATGCGAACAGCATGCTTTCCTTTGAAAAGCAGGTGGTCGATTACATGGAAAAGACGAAGAATCATGTGATCTATCGCTGTTCGCCCACGTATGCCGGGGACGATCTCGTAGCCACCGGTGTGCAGATGGAGGCGTACTCTGTTGAGGATGCCGGCGGGCTGTGCTTCAACGTGTTCGTGTTCAACGTGCAGCCGGGGATCGTCATCGACTATGCCACGGGAGAAAGCCACAGGGCGCCGACCAGGATGGGCCCGAACGCGGAGGACGACACACAGGAAGCGGAGGCGCCGAGCGCGCCCCAGGCCACGGAAGCGCCTGTGGTGACTTACGTGCTGAACACCAACACTTATAAGTTCCACTATCCCTCCTGCCCCAGCGTTCAGGAGATAAAGCAAAGAAACCGACAGGACTTTTATGGAACGCGGGACGAAGTGATCGCTGCCGGATATGAGCCTTGCGGCCGCTGTAATCCGTAGAAGGAAGGTGTGCGCCCAACCCGAAGACGGTCGTTTTGGATCATCGGGAATGCCGGTTGCCCTGGCCTTCAAGATGGAAAATAAAGCCTTGACCTCCCCCATTGAATACGGGGGACGCTTTTTGTACACAAAAAAGCCCTCCTTGCGTAAAGGAGGGGTGAGGCGAAGCCTCGGGGAGGATCGTTTTAGAGGTTGAATCTGTCCTTGATCATCTGTGCTGCGGCGGCGGGGGAGAGGTCGGCGTTTTTGATGCGCAGATAGTTTTCGAAGGGGACCTCGCCGGGATAGCTGACGCAGCGGTGGTTTGCGTCGTCCCGCAGCAGGCGCTGGTTGGAGGTGTCCACGTCCCGCTTGGAGGGCTTGTGCGCAAGGCGGTTTTCCGTGCCGTTCCGCTGCAGCCGGACGGCCTGAGGCGCGATCAGCTCCACGTAGTAGAATTCCGTGCCGTAGGGGGCGAAGATGGACTTGACATGCTCCAGATAGTCCCAATCGCTCTGCATATCGAATGCCATCATGTAGGTGAAGATCAGGCCGTAGTTCTCCGAGGCGGCGAAGCGCCGGAAGATCAGCTCCCGCATGTCGTTGATGAGCTGTCCGTCGAAATAGCCCATGATCTCCAGGACCGGCTCGATGGTCATATGGTTGTGGAAGAGCCTGAGGTCGGTGATCTTCCTGAGCTCCTGGCCCACGGTCATCTTGCCCACGGCGGCGTCGCCCATGATAAATACCAGCTTCATAGACCCGCCACCGCTTTTTCCAGAATGCGGGCGAAGGCTTCGAGACCCGCCCTGTCCGCTTCGGTGAACCGATGGAGCAGGGGCGAGTCCATATCCAGCACGCCGAAGACTTTTCCGTTTCGGCGCAGGGGGATCACGATCTCCGAGCGGGAGGCCGAGTCGCAGGCAATGTGGCCGGGAAAGGCGTGGACATCGGGGACCAGCTGGGTCGAATCGGTCCGGGCGGCGGCCCCGCAGACGCCCTTTTGGAGGGGGATCTCGATGCAGGCGGGCTTGCCCATGAAGGGCCCCAGGACCAGCTTTTCCCCCTCCATGAGGTAGAACCCGGCCCAGTTGAGGCCGCCCATGGTTTCCCACAGCAGGGCGGCGGCGTTACTTAGGTTGGCCAGGGGGTGGGGGACGCCTTCCACCAGGGAGGCGAGCTGGGCGTTCAGGGTGACGTAGTCCGTGGGCTCCGGCTGCAGCAGGCCCAGCTTTTCCATGGCCCGGGCGATGATGTGGGCGTGGTCGAAGGCGAGGCCGCCCGTGTCCGCAATGGAGAAGGTATAGGCCCCGTCCCGGACCAGCTTCGCCTCGAAGCGCTCCGGCCCGTTGAAGATGAGGGAAAGGACCCCGTCGACCCACCGGCTGTCCAGGGTGAACCAGCCCGTCTCCCGGGCGTCGTCCCCGGCCTGGGGCTCCGGCCCATCCTGGGGCAGCATCGCGGCAAAGCCCTCCGACATGGTCCAGGCGCGCACGTCCCGGCCGGGGGTGGAGAAGAAGCCCACGGGGACGAGGGGCAGGCCCGTCAGGCTCGTTTCCTCCCGCAGCTCCCGAGCCGCGGTCTCGTCCACGGTCTCCCCGGGCTCGGAGAAGCCGCCCGGCAGGGCCCACTTGCCCAGGAAGGGGTGGCCGCCCCGACGGATGAGCAGCAGCGCCCAGCCGGCGGCGGTCTCCCGAAACACGGCTACATCCGCCGTCACCGAGGGCCGGGGCCAGTTTCCGGGCCGATAGGCTTTCAGGTATTCCGCTTCCGTCAATCCATCCTTATCCAAAAGTTCCATAGAAATCTCCTGTCTGTAGTGCTAATACAGGATTTTACCATGGACCGGGGCGAAAAACAATGCCGCGGGATCAAATACAGGTCGTGGGACAAAAAAGGACTGCCGCAAGGTGTGCGGCAGTCCATAGAGGGGGAGAGGGAACCGAGTTACTTGAACAGCTTGCGCATGAGCCAGATGAGGAGGCAGGAGCCGCCGATGCCGATGAGGATGCTGGAGATCCAGCTGGCAGGCTCGACGCCGATGAGGCTGCCCAGCCAGCCGCCCAGGGCACCGCCCAAAAGGCCCAGCACGATGTTCCGGATGAGGCCGCCCTTGCTGTGCATGATCTTCCCGGCTATCCAGCCTACCAGGGCGCCGATGAACAGAGAAACTAAAGTATGCATAGCGTTTACCTCCTTGCTTATGTTAGATGCATTGTAATCCTCGGGGGGCTCCTTGTCAATCGGTGCACAAAAATGTCACAACCTGGCCTCACTGTGGAAATTTTTAGGAGATTGGCGTGCCTATTGACAAAGCCGTGGGCCGAAGCTTACACTGAGACCATCACAGGAAGGATGGCGAAAACCATGTTTTGGAACGCGAAAAACGGACGGGTGGACCTGAACGGGGGGACCATGCCCTATGTGTCCTTCGGCACCGGCCCGAAAACGCTTATCATCCTGCCCGGGCTTTCCGATGGCCTTGCCACGGTGGAGGGGAAGGCCCTGCTGCTGGCCAAGCCCTATGCACCGTATTTCCACGACTTCACCATCTATATGTTTAGCCGCATAGACCCGCTGCCGGACGACCATTCCATTCGCAATATGGTAGCGGATCAGGCGGCGGCGCTGCAGGCGTTGGGCGTCGAAAGGGCCTTTGTCCTGGGGGTGTCTCAGGGCGGGATGATCGCACAGCAGCTGGCCATCGACCACCCCGAGCTGGTGGAGAAACTGGTGCTGGCCGTCACCGCCCCCTGCGTGAACGACGTGATCCTAAGCTGCGTCCCCAACTGGATGGACATGGCTGAGCGGGGTGACCATAAGGCCCTGATGATCGATACGGCGGAGCGCAGCTATTCCCCAGCGCATCTCAAAAAATATCGGAAGATGTACCCGCTCCTCAGCTTCGTGGGCCGACCCAAGACCTACGACCGCTTCCTTGCCAACGCCCGGGCCATCCTGTCCTTTGACGCCACCGCCGAGCTCCCTAAAATCGCCTGTTCCACCCTGATCCTGGGCGGGGAAGAGGACCGTATCGTGGGCCCGGCGGCTTCTCACGCCCTGGCGGACCTCATCCCCAACAGCACCTTCCACCTCTATCCCGGCCTCGGCCACGCCGCCTACGAGGAGGCCGGGGACTTCTATGAGCGGGTGTTCAGCTTTTTACAAACTCATAATTGATCACCGCGACCCGTTGCCTTTTTTTCCGAAAAATGGTACAGTTTAGCTAACCTGTGTATCACAGAGGAGGACTTATGGAACCAACCAAACGCGACAGACAGAACCTGATCATGTTCCCCCTGGGCACCGTGGGCCGGGACATGGTCTACACCCTGGTTACCAACTTTTTGCTGACCTTCGTGCTCTTCACCCGGAAGCTCACCACGGGCCAGTTCGCCGCCATCACGGCCATCATGTTCGGCGCCCGGATATTCGACGCCCTGAACGACCCCATTATGGGCAACATCATCGAGCGCACCCGGGGCAAGCACGGCAAGTTCAAGCCCTGGATCGTGGCAGGCATGGTCTCCACCTCCCTGGTCATCTATGCCACCTTCAACACCACGCTGCAGGGGTGGGGCTTCGTGTGGTTCTTCGGCCTCATGTACTTCCTCTTCAGCATCACCTACACCATGGGCGACATCTCCTACTGGGGCATGATCCCCTCCCTCAGCTCCGACGGCGATGCCCGCAACACCTTCACCGCCCGCACCACCCTCTTTGCGGGCATCGGCGGCGTCACGGCCAGCATCCTGATTCCCATGCTGACCACCGGCAAGAGCGCCCTGGGCGGCAGCGCCACCGTGGCCTACGGATACATCGCCCTGGCCATCGCCGTCCTGTGCCCGGCCTTCCTGTGCTTCGTGCTCTTCGGCGTCCATGAGGATCGGTCCTACAACGCGGAGCCCGTGCCCCCGGTCAGCTTCAAGAAGATCTGGACCACCATCACGGGCAACAAGCAGCTCCTTTGGATCGCCCTCATCTTCCTGGTCCACGAGGTGGGCAACACCGTCGTGGTCTCCGGCATGGGCTCTACCTATATCTATTTTGAGTTCGGCTACGAGGGCGGGCTCTACAGCCTGTTCACCACCATCGGCATGTCCGTCACGGCCCTGTTGATGATCTTCTATCCCGCCATCTCCCGGAAGGTGCCCCGCAAGAAGTTCATGCTGACGCTGCTGCGGGTGTCCATCGCGGGCTACACCCTCATGCTCCTTGCCGGGGTCGGCATGAAGTCCGGTGCGGTGATGCTGGGCAGCATGGATCTGAAGTTCCTGCTCATCACCATCGGCTATATGGTGGCCAACTTCGGTCAGTACGGCTACTACCTGATCCTGATGATCTCCATCATCAACACGGTGGAGTACAACGAGTACATCCACGGCACTCGGGACGAGAGCATCATCACCTCCATGCGGCCCTTCCTGACCAAGCTCGCCTCCGCCCTGACCGTGGTGATCACCTCCGTCACCTATATGCTGACCGGGGTGACCCAGTACACCAAGGAGATCTCCGATCTTGAGAACCAGGCGGCCGCCAGCGCGATCACCGAAGCGGAGAAGCTGTCCGAGATCCATGCGCTGCTGCAGAACGTGACCCACGGCCAGGCCATGGCCCTGCTGCTGGTGATGATCGTGCTGCCCCTTGCTCTGATGGCGCTGAGCTATGTGCTCTATGTGAAGCACTACACCCTGGACGAGCCGGAGTACGACCGCATCTGCGCTGAGTTGAAGGTCCGCCGGGAAGGGAAGCAGGCATGAGCCTGACCCGATTCGCCCTGCGCTTTGCCGCCCCGGCTCCCCAGGTGGAGCAATATGAGCGGTATCTGTTCATCGGTCCCCACCCGGACGACGTTGAGATCGGCGCCGGGGCTACGGCGGCCAAGCTGGCGGCTGCGGGGAAGCAGATCACCTTCCTCATCTGCACCGACGGCCGGTACGGCCTCGAAAACGCCCCTGCCGGCACCGCGCCGGAGGAGCTGATCGAGCTTCGTAAGGCGGAAGCGCTCGCCTCAGCTCAGGCCTTGGGCGTCAACGATGTGCGCTTCCTCGGCTTCAGTGACGGCGGTTTCTATGATTTCGAAGACCTGGTGAAGGGTGTGGCTCGCATCATCGGCGAGGTGCAGCCTCAGCTCATCCTCGCTCCGGACCCGGACGTGTCCAGCGAATGCCATGTGGACCACCGAAGGGTGGGGGAGGCAGCCAAGCGCTTGGCCTTCTTCGCTCCCTTCTCGGAGATCATGGCCCAATACGGCGCCGCCCCCGCGCCTGTCCAGGCCCTGGCCTTCTATATGACGGCCCGGCCCAACCGGTTCGTCCGGACCCGTGGTCTGTTGGATCGACAACTCTCCGCCATCCTCTGCCACAGGACCCAGTTCCCGCCGGAATCGGAGGCATACAAGAGCGTGACCCTGTACCTGAAACTCCGCTCAGCCGACTTCGGCCTCCGCTCCTTGAAGGGTCAGACCGAGGGCTTCCGCGTCCTGGGCAAGACCCACATGCACTGCCTCCCCGAAGCGGGGAGATGATTTGGAGGGACCCTATGGATGCTATCGAAGCGATCCTGAACCGGCACAGCTATCGCGGTCGGTATCGGCCTGAACCCGTACCGAGGGAGGATCTTACCACCATATTGCGTGCAGGCCTGGCCGCGCCATCGGGTTGCAACAAGCAGACCGTCAGCCTCATTGCGGTGGACGATCCGAACCTGTTGGCCAGGCTCCATGCTGTCATCGATCCGCTTGTTGGGGAAACGGCGCCCGCCATGATCTGCGTGCTGTCTCGGCGGATCGTCGCGTATCGGGACAGGTGCTTCTCCGTTCAGGACTATGGGGCGGCCATAGAGAATATGCTCCTGGCCATCATCGCCCTCGGGTATCAGAGCTGCTGGTACGAGGGCCATATCACGGACGAAGATTGCATTGGCCGGAAGATGGCGGACATCCTGGGCGTGCCGGAGGAGTATGAGCTGGTCTGCTTCCTGCCGGTGGGCATCGGCGTCTCGAAGCCCATACCACCCAAAAAGAAGCCCATGGACCAGCGGGCCTGGTTCAACGGCTTCTCTCTGGAAAACTGATCATGCTGAAAAGCGCTGCCGGTCTTGCGGCAGCGCTTCGCTGTTTTGGGAAAGGGTCACGGCCTCCGCCGCCGGGCGTTGCGGCAGGAGCAGGAGCTGCGGCCGTTGTAGATGCCCTGGATGATCTCCAGGCATTCGCCGAAGCGCTGGAAGTGGACCACCTCCCGTTCCCGCAGGAAGTAGAGGGGCTCCAATATCTGCTCGTTACCGGTCATGTTCATCAGATGCTCGTAGGTGGCCCGGGCCTTCTGCTCGGCGGCCATGTCCTCGGAAAGGTCCGCGATGGGGTCGCCGGTGCAGGCGATGTAGGCGGTGGTGAAGGGCACGCCGTTGGGGTCCGCGGGGAACACGCCGTGGTCGTGCATGGTGTAATACCCGGCGAGGCCCGCTTGGTCCAGCTCCGCGCAGGTGGCGCCCTGCATACACTGCCGGATCATGGTGCCGATCATCTCATAGTGGGCCAGCTCCTCCGTGCCTATATCGGTAATAACTTTTGTACCTTTTGCACAACCATCTCAAAATGAGTTTGCTTTCTTGCTGTCCACCTTCGACCTCAAGGTCTTTAGACGCATGGTTAGTCTTTCTGTTTTTGCGGAATAGAATCTATTGGAGTGTGGAGGAGCAAAGTCGAAAAACCGTTTTACATGCGTGATGGGATTCAATCTTTGTCACAACCCAAACCAGCTCTTTGCTTGATTTGGTACGAGTAGTGATAACTGACTCAGCAGCGAACGGCCATGTTCGGTTTTCCCTAGCGTAGTCACATACGGCAAACGATGTCGAGGAGTTTTCTTAGGCAGCGTTATTTATCGAAGAAAAACATTTTGATCGTAGCGATCAGATGCAGCACGACATATATGGAGAGGACAGCGCCGATGGAGACCACCATGTAGCGCACGCCGTCGTTCCCTTTAGCACCGGAAGCATAGGCCATGAGAAGGAAGGACAACAGACCGATGATCACCCCCCAGGCCATTTTTACAGTCACAGGCGCTTCGTCTCCGATCTTCTTGCCGCGGACGCACAGAGCGGAGATGACCGTCACGCTGTTGTCCGCGCTGGTCACAAAGGAGATGAGCATGATGAACAGGGTGATGGGAATAAATATGACGCCAAGAGGCAATTCCTGCAGAAAAGCCCAAATGCCGGCATAGGTGCCGCTTTCGGCCATAATGCCGGCCAGATCTACTATCCCGAGGCTCTGCCAGCGGATAGCGCAGCCGCCGAAGATCCCGAACCAAACGATGGCGAACAGGCTAGGCATGATCCAGTTCACGAACAGAGATTCCCGAATGGTGTGCCCATAGGAGAGCTGAGCCAGGAACACGCCGGTCATAGGCGCGAAAGCCATCCAGAAGGCCCAGTTATAGACCGTCCACCATTTCACCAGCGCAGGCCCACCCTGTATGCCTGTGTCCAGCGACCACTCCGGCAGGTGCTGCAGCCAATAGCCTATGGAGGACGTCGTCGTGTTCAGTATGAACACCGACGAACCGCCCAGCACAACGACGACGGCCAGCAGGATCATGTAGAACCGGAAGTTCAAACGGCTGAAGAATCGAATGCCTCGATCCACGCCGCTGATGGTGGAAAGCAGATACAGCACCGTGGTCACGATCGCAACGATCAGCATGAGCATCACGGAGGAAGGGATCCCATACACACGCTTCAGACAGGTCGTGGCCAGCCCGATGAATGTTCCCAGCGTACCAACCAGCGCCAGAGCCAACGCCATCACCGCTATGGTGTCGATGATCGCTGCCGGTCCCTTCTTGTTGGCTTTATCCCCGAACAGCGGCGTGAGAGTGCTGGAGAGGGATACCGGTTTGCCTCGGTTGAAACACACATAAGCGATGCTTACGCCAAAGATGCCATAGAATGCATAGGGATAGAACGTCCACTCATGAAGGGACCGTCCCATGGCGAAGAGCATAGCTTCCGCAGATCCCGGTTCGATGCCGTAGCCTTCCAGCTCCCCCCATACGCTGGAGAAGAAGGCGATAGGCTGAGAGATTCCGGAGGAAACGATGCTGGCGCCGATGCCGCCGGTCAGGGACATGGCGAACCAGGTCCAGAACGGATATTTGGGCTTGGCATCCTCTCCGCCGATACGGATGCTGCCCACCTTGCTGACCATCAGCGCCACGCACAGCAGGAACAAAGCCAAAACGATCCACTGAAACAGCCAGCTCATGTTGGCATAGGCCCATTCGAACACGGCCCGGAACCGGGAAATCAACAGTTCGTTGTCCGCCAGTCCCAGAATGCCCGCCCCCAACACCAGACAGAACGAAGGGATGAACACGGTTTTTCGGATTTTCGCTTTATCCATCTTGTTTCATCTCTCCTTAAAACCCTTTGAATCCTTCTTGGGTATAGAAATCACGCACGCGGGAAAGAAGCTGTCCGTTGTCCCGGATCCCCGGATCCTTGCTGCGCAGGGTAAGCAGCACGTCCCGTATCCGGGAAGCGGCCTCCTCCTCTTTCTGCTGCCAGCATGGCCCTTGGCCCCAGGTCTGTTCCCCATTGACAAAGGTGAAGTCTACACACCGGCGCGTACCCCGCTGCAGCGTCAGCGCCAACGGATCGATGTTTGGATCCGCATAGGGGAAAGCGACGGCGTCCATGTTGATACAGACAAAATCCCCATTGTGACCAACCTGAAGCACGCCTTCGGAAAGGGGCGTCGCCGCCACGCGAGCGCCTTTGCAGGCGGCCATCTGCCAAACATAGCGGGGATCCACGGTTCCGTTAACACCGGGATGACGGTTGTTCAGCCATGCGACCCGCATCTCTCTCAAATAATCCTGATCGTCGTCCAAGGTGCAGCCATCCATACCGATCCCTGCGGTCAGGTCCAAAGCTTCCGCTCGTTTCAGGTCAAAGACGCCGCTGCGCAATCGCAAATTAGAGGAAGCGTTGTTCACCAGGACGGCTCCGCTCCTTTGGATCAACGCCATGTCCTCTTCACTGAGCCACACGGCGTGGGCAAAAGAGACCCAGGGCCCCAGGAAACCGATGTCCTGATAATGGGCGATGAAGCTCTTTCCCCAGGTTCGGCGCGCATATTCTGCCTGATATTGGGTTTCCAACAGATGAAGGTGCACGTGCATCCCGTGAGCAAGGGCATAGTCCCGCATCTGAAGCAAAGATTCGTCGCTGCACCATTGGCCGCCGTTAGGATGCAGCTGCAGCTCGGTCCATCCTTGCTGAATCAGCTCCTGCAGCGCGTCTCGCGTTTCCTCTATAAGGGAAAGGTATTCTTCCATGGACATGATCCTGTCCCGGATCCCTGCCGCAAAGCTCGTCCGCAAAGGTTCGGGAAGGTCTGCAATGAATCGGTTCCGATCGTAGTAGATCCGCTTGTTTTGATCGATGAACAACGGGCAAAGGATGCTTCTGAGCCCTGCCGCCCGATACCCCTCGGCTGCGGCTACGAGCTCCTCCTTCATGTTGGAGAAGCTGTTCGGGTTGTGACTGTGCAGCACGGTGCCCACACCGCTGGCGGCCATGCGCACGCCGTCATAGTAACAGGCGATCCTGTGCGGGATCGGCGCCAGCTTGTTCAGATCTTGGAGCCATACCTCTAAGGCGTCGTCGGGAACCCCCATGGAGCTGGGAGTAATGCCCCGCCCGTGATCGTGAGCGTCCACGAAAGCCGGCGCGATAAGCCAACTGTCGTTTTCCAGCCGGTCGGCTTCAGGCGCCATGCCGCATAAGGAATCCATATCCCCTATAGCTTTCACTTTGCCATGCTCTATCAGCATGGCGACGTTTTCTGCTGCTTTGGGCGAGGATCCGTTCCAGAAATAACGGCCTCTTACGATCAGACTGCCCATATGCGCTCACTCCGGGCGTTTATAGTTGAGATACAGAGAGGCCTCGGTGCCTCCGTCCACCACGATGGCCTGGCCGGTGATGGCTCGCGCTTCGTCGCTGGCGAGGAACAGGGCGGTATCCGCGATATCCTTTGCCTGGATCTCAAAGGGAGCCGGCTGATAGGTCCGCAGGAACCTGGCACGGGCTTCTCCTTCAAATCCTTTGTTGAGCGGCGTATTGACGAAGCCGGGGCATATGGCGTTGCAGCGAATATTGCTGCGCGCAAAATCGATGGCTACGGATCGGGTGATGGCCAGCGCCCCCGCCTTGGCGGCGCTGTACCCCAACTTGTTGGGCGTGGGGCGGATGCCATAGGTTCCTACCAGATTCAGGATGACGCCGCCGCCCTGCTGCTCCATGTAGGGAATGGAATACTTGCAGCCCAGGAAAACGCTGTCCATATCCAGCGCGACCACCCGCTTATAGTCTTCATAGGTGGTGGTCACCGCCGTACCCATGGGGCTGATACCCGCGATGGTGAAATACACGTCCAGCCGGCCGAAGGTCTTCACCACGTCCGCAAACATCTCCTTCACCGCGTCCTCGTTGGTGATATCCATGGCATAGGCCTTGGCCCGACCGCCGGCGGCAAGGATGTTGTCCACGGTCGCCTGCGCGGTGACTTCGTTGATATCCACGACGCCCACGCTGGCGCCTTCTGCAGCAAACATCTCGCAGGAGAGCTTGCCCATCCCGGAGCCTCCCCCGGTGATAACGACTACCTTGTTTTCAAACCTTTTCATGATATTACCCTCCTCGTGTTTCAAAAAAAGTGTATCCGCCGGAGGTCCGAGGGGCACACTCGATCAAAAATGATTCCGCCTGGTGCGGCCGATGCAAAAAGCATCGGCCGCAACGCAGGACTGTATTGGCAGTGTGCAGGCTACCAAAGCATTCCGAAGCTGATCTTCTTCAGAACGTGGGGAACAGGAGCGTTGCAATCAACGCGCCGATAAGGCCGCGGACGATGCCGGGGATGATGCCCGCTTTGAACACGGTCTTGATGCTGTAGCCGCCCGCGTTCATGGCCATGGGGACCACGGCGGTGGACAACGGGGTGATGAGGGAGGACATGGAGGACAGGGCGCACATGATCACGGGTCCGCGAGGATCGCAGCCCATGGCTCCGCAAGCGATGACCGAAAGGGGCACTAGCACGGTGCTGACAGCACGGTTGTACAGCAGAGAGGTCATGAAGAAGCCCACGAAGTAGAACGCCAGGTTCACCAGGTAGCCGCTGTGCACGTTGGCCAGAGCGCCGCCCAGCCATTCGCCGATCTTGTCGGCGGCGCCGGTGTTGGCAAGGCCGGTACCCAAGACGGAAACGCCCACGTACAGCAGAACGGTGGACATGTTCAGGTTTTCGATGGCTTCCCGCTCGGTCAGCACGCCGGAAACGACCAGGATCACGGCGCCGGCCAGGGTGACCTGCCAGGAAGTGAGACCGGCCATAAGGCCGATGATAACGGCGGCGAACACCGCGTAACCGAGGAATTCACGAACCGGGGTGAGGGGTTCCTTCTCCTGGAGCTTCCGCGCGTTCGCGACCGCCGTGATGGACACGTCGGGCTGATCGGGGAGAAGTTTGGGTACCAGGAAGATGGCCATGAGGATGGTGATGATGCCCACAGGGAGCAGCACCGCCGTCTCGCTCCACATACCGAGCTTGGTCGCGGTCCAGCCGTAGGACTCCAGATAGCCGTTCTGGGTGACGTACCAGGCGGCATAAGGACCGATGGGCTCGATAATGAACGAAGTGGACACGCTGGCGATAGCGATGGGGAACATCATCTTGGAGGGGCTCACCTTCATCCGCTCGCACATGTTCTGAACAAGAGGATAAACCAAAGCGAACAGCGCCACGATGCTGGGCACGAACTGGCCCAACAGGCAGGTGATCAGCACGTAGATAGCAAGCACCTTGGTGAAGGAGCCCTCTGTGACCTTATAGAGCAGAGAAGAAATCTTGTTGATCATCTGGGTACGGGTGAGACCGGCAGCGACAACGAACATGGACGCCATCGTAATGACCGTGTTGTTGGCAAAGGATCCCAAAGCCGACTTAGCGTCGACACAACCGGTGAAAACCAACAGCAGCACGACCAGCATGGCGCTGAAGGACATGGGGATCTTCTTGAAAAAGAAAATAACGATCATGAACAAGAAGATCAGCAGACAGATTGTCATTTGTGACATTGTGGTTCCTCCTTACTTTTTGATCTGAATGAATTGGGGACTGTGTGGGTATCCTGCACAGGAATACGCATTTATTGAACGTGGGGATTGATTCCCTCGGGGATAGGGGAGACGAAGGACCTCCCGCCCTTTCTGCGGTCCAGTTCCGCTTTGGCTCGCTGGATAATAGCGGGATCCTCGAAGGCATCGATGGCAGAGCCGGCCATGACTTTGGCTGCGTAGAGCATCCCCTTTTGGGCCATTGGGCTTTTGCCCACGGAGACCATCTGCCAGGAGTGAATAGCGGTTCCGGCCGGAGTGGTGGCCCCATTGATCTGAGAAACGGGGCAATTCCAGCTTACATCGCCCACGTCGGAAGACACGAACCCCTGACGCTCCCTGGCCAGCGGAAGAGGCACGGCATGGATCGGCGCATGCATGTCGGCTTCGAACACTTTCCGCTTTTCGGGATCCTCGCATTCGGCGTACAGAGAGTCGAAATATGTTTTTGCCGCGCCGGTAGTTTGCTGAATCTTGCGGGCGTACTCCAAATCCTCTTCGTCGAAGATGACTGAGGGAATCTCTTCCAGATTGCGCTGCATGACCTGATTTAGCTCGCTGTTGATGATGATATTGGAGCAGGCTTTGATAAACTCGATCTCCACCTTGGTTTCCGTCATCATCGCTGCGCCTTCGGCGATCAGGTTGATGCGGCGATACAGCTCCCGCACATCGGAAAGAGTCAGCGCTCGCATGAGGTAGAGCGCCTCCGCATGATCCTGAACGATGCCGGGGGCTCGCCCGCCGGCGTCGGTGATGGCATAGTGGATGCGAGTGCTGGAAGGCACATGCTCCCTCAGGTACTGAACGCCCGTATTCATCAGCTCCAGGGCGTCCAAGGCGCTGCGGCCTCGCTCCGGCTCCATGGCTGCATGAGCGGAGGTGCCGTGAAAACGGTAGCTGATCTGATAGTTGGCCATGGTGTTTTCGGTGGCCACACTGTTCACTTCGCCGGGATGCCAGGTAAATGCCACGTCTACGTCGTCAAACACATGAGCCCGGGCCATAAAGCCTTTGCCGGAGCCACCCTCTTCCGCAGGACAGCCAAAGTAGATGACCGTGCCGGGCAGTTTATTTTCCGTCAGGTAACGCTTGACGGCCAAAGCAGCCCCCAGTGAGCCCACGCCCAGCAAATTATGGCCGCAGCCATGACCGGGCTGGCCGGCTTCTACAGGCTTCTTTTCAAAGATGCCGGCCTGCTGGCTCATCCCGGGCAGGGCGTCGAACTCGCCCAGAAAACCAATCACCGGCTTGCCAGCCCCGAAACGGCCGGAGAATGCGGTTTTGATTCCCGCCAGCTCCCGCGTCACCTGAAACCCTTCGTCCTCCAGCGTTTTGCTCAGAATATCAGAGGCATACTCCTCATGAAAAAGCACTTCTGGATGGTCCCAAATTTCTTCGCTCACGGTGCACAGCAATTCCCGTTTCTCGTCGATTACACGCAATGCTTTTTCTTTTCTCTCAGTCATTCTTGCCTCTCCTTGCGCCTTATTTACGGACATTAAAGGACATATTGCATATTTATTTGTCCAAATTCATGTCTATATTATATAAGGCACCTCTTATCCTGTCAATATTTGTGTTGATTTATCTCTGATTTTTATTTTGTCATGGTTCGAGGATGTAGATCTGGATTCATATTTATATAAAGTCAATATACGGAAATAACAACGGCAATGAGCATTTTAGGTCACAATTTTCGGACATCTATATGTTGCGACTGTACCGCAAATGTCGTATACTATATAAAACACACGCGCCATGGAGCGTTTTATAAGGAGTTCAAAATGTATTCTATCGGTCTTATCACCACGGAAAGATCTCTCCGGCATATTATGAAGATCGACCTCCAGCTGCGGGAGCAGTGCAACATCACCTATCTTCCCTACTCCTCACCGGAACATTTGAAATTCCTGTATGAGCAGAATGCTGACCGATTTGATGCCTTCTTGTTCAGTGGGTCATATCCCTACAACGTTCTCAAACGCCAGTTCGGCACGATCAACAAGCCCCACGCTCATTTCGACATTTCCGATAGGGATTATTATCGTCTCATAGCCGAGTTGGCCGTGCAGGAACCTACCCTGGATTTTACTCGGGTATACTTTGATCGTCCTGAGATCACGGTGGATTTCTACTCCATTTTCCATCGGACGGACGCTCCTCTGCTAGGGTCGGCTGGCATCGACTGGCAAACAGAGGACGCCTCCGATTGGTATCTGCCCCTTCAACAATACTACCTGAGCGTTTGGGAAAGCGGCAAGGCCGATCTGCTCGTCACCCGTTTTGGAAGCATGTCAGACTATTTTGCCCAGCACCAGATCCGGCACCGTTACCTTTCACCCTCCTCCGAATCCATGCTGCAAACCTTCCGTGGTCTGATGATGCAGCTTTCCGCCGGCCATCGGCATGACGCCGCAGCCAGTATCGGTATCGTCTGCTCCCAGCACAAGCTGACCGAGGAGCAATGGAAGCTCCTGGGCACACGTTTGCAGTCCTGCAACCGACAGCTGGGGATGCCGTTTCTTATCTATGAGCACGGGGATCATTATGAGATTACCACCAACAGTTCCGTGCTGCAGGATCTATCCCAGGAGTACACCGCTTGCCCCATCACCACTTTTTTGGACGGAGGGACCGATTTCCCCGTATGTGTGGGCTGGGGCTGCGCCGGAACGGTGATCGACGCCCACCGTAACGCTCAGCGGGCTGCCCGCCAGGCCCTCCTCTGCAAGAGTTCCGCCTCCTTCATCGTGATGGATGACAATGTGATTATCGGCCCGCTTTCCAACGTGCGGCGAATTGCGTACAGCGAAATCCCCAGCGTTGAATTGGCAAAGTTGAGCAGGAGCATATCCCTTTCCCCCATACATCTGAGCAAAATCGCTTCGATCTTGACGCAGAAAGGTAACGACACCATCTCCGCTGAGGAGCTTGCCTTTTACCTAGACCTGACCACTCGCAGCGCGTCCCGCATCCTGTCCCGACTGGAATCCGGCGGACTCGCCACGGTCCAGTACAACCGTCAGCTGAACATGCGAGGACGGCCCGCCAAGATCTACAAAATAAACCTGCAGAACATCCCCACGCCTTGAGCCGAAAATCCATCTGAAGACTTAACAAAAAAGCCGCGCTCGGCTCGTGTTCTCCAGCATGCTAAGCGGCCCCCCAAGGCTCGCTTTCTATGAGTCTTCTTTCCAGGTGCGGCGCATTCATCCATCCGTCTGCAACAATTGTTAAGATTTGTTCATCCCTACACAGCTCTCAAACAGGCCAGAGGCCGCAAGGATGGGGTTGTGCGTTTGAGACCCCTCTGAAATTACACAGCTCTCAAACAAGTGAGTATGTGTTGCCGATAGAATCCGTTGTTTGAGACCCCTCTGAAATTACGGTGTCTCAGACGGTGCAGAAGCTGTACGAAGATAACGTGTCCGGCAAGGTATCCGACGAATGGTTCCTGCAGCTGGCCAGCCGGTATGAAACGGAGCGGATGGAGCTGAAAGCGAAGATCGGTTCGATCCGGGACGAGCTGTCGGCCATGGGCACGGCACAGAAGGGCAGGGACACGTTCCTGGCTGCGGTGCGCCGGTTCATGGACATGGAGACGCTGACCGCGCCGCTGCTGCAGGAGCTGATCGACAGGATCGAGGTCCATGAGGTGGAAGGCCGCGGCAAGAACAGGACCCAGCGGATCGTGATCTACTACCGGTTCGTGGGGTATCTGGATCTGCCCATGGCAGATCCGGTGACGGAAAACACGCGCAAAGGCGTGACGGTGAGCTATCTCTCCAAAGCGCTTCCCGCGTAAGCAAACAAAAAGAGTGGTGATAACTGGAATCAGTTATCACCACTCGAAATGGTTGCGGGGGAAGGATCCTTATCCCCGATACAGACCATGCTACCTATTTTGTATGGCCATTGTCAATCACAATCGACATTGTGATAGCTGTATCAGCTGTTAACCGAAGGGTTGTAGGTTCGAGCCCTACCTGGGGAGCCACAAAAAAGCACGCAACAGCGTGCTTTTTTCATATTTGTTTGCACCCATTCGCCATAAACAGCCATTTTTCGGGGTTACTACCCCATCTACTACCCCATATTTTTCCCTGATATTTGTATTCTTTTCCCGAATATAATCTATTTTTGGCCCCATTATGCCTCTTTACGGGGTATAAAGTTACATTAGGAACGGGAGTGTAATAGCCGCTGCCGTAACGCTCACGATTAGTAGGACCATCGGCAGGCATCCGCATCCATGAGAGTTTTCCGGTTCGTCCTCATCATCGTCCATCAAAAGGAGAAAAGCCATAGCCTCCTCCTCAGGTGACACCTGCCCATCATCATCAAAATCAAACGGTTCGACCATTATGCTTATCTTAAGCGGAAATGACACCGACAAGGAAGAATGTGAAACAACACGCATTCTTCCTTTTTTATTGACTATAATTCACGATCATATTCCGCTTGAGAAACAAAATAATTAAATCGACATCCTCAACACATAAACTTAACCCAGCTATACTGTATCTGACAAATGAGAATGGCGAGGCTCTGCATTATGGAAGATAGGAGCCTTTCAGGATCATTGGTTGCAGAGTACGAGCTCGGCTCAGCTCATAGCAACGATTCAACAAGGATACGGCCAAGAGAATTCAGGATCGTCAATAAGGTTGAGTTTAGTCAAGACCAACGATTGGAAATCCAAAGAAGCTACTACGATGCCATGATTACTCTCTTGGTTACGAAAAAGATTATTTCGCCGGGACAAGGGCAGGAATGTGTGGACAGGATGCAGCGGCGATTTCGAAAAAGAAACTGACACAGATCGAGGAGGTTCACCGATGAACTACGAAAAGATGAATGCCGAAAGACCGATAGTTGATTCCTGTAAGCGAGTCGGTGCATATTGCCGCGTTTCGACGGATAAACGAGATCAGGCTAATTCATTGGAAAGTCAGCAACGTTTTTTTCGGGAATACATTGAACGCCGTGAAGATTGGAAGCTCGTGGAAGTATATCCCGATGAAGGCATTTCTGGAACTTCCACAAAAAAGAGGAAGAATTTTAATCGGATGATCCAAGATGCAAAGGCGCACAAATTGGATTTGATCATAACAAAAGAGGTCTCCCGGTTTGCCAGAAACACGGTGGACAGCCTTCAAATCACCCGCGATCTCAAAGCCATCGGTGTGGGGGTGATTTTTATGAATGACAACATCAATTCGCTCGACCCGGACGCCGAATTGAGATTGACCATCATGTCCTCTATCGCGCAGGAGGAAAGCAGGAAAACAAGTGAGCGAGTCAAATGGGGCCAAACACGACAGATGGAAAAAGGGGTCGTGTTTGGACGGGATATGATAGGGTATGATGTGAAAAACGGGGTGCTGACGATAAATGAAGAAGGAGCGCGGATCGTCAGGAAAGTATTTGAGATGTTCGTGTATGAGGATTTGAACATCCATACCATCGGCAACAAACTCAGAGAGATGGGAATAAAACCGATGCGTGTAAATACTTGGTCCGATACTGTACTGCGGAGGATGCTGCAAAACGAAAAGTATTGCGGGGATCTGGTTCAGAAAAAGACGTATACTCCAGATTATTTGTCACATGCGAAAAAATACAATCGCGGCCAGGAAGAATTCGTTATCATAAAGGATCATCATGAACCCATCGTTTCCAGAGAGCTGTTTGACGCTGCACAAAAAAGAATAGAGGAGCATGGAAAAGGCGCGCCTGTGGGATATAGTAACAGGTATTGTTTTTCCGGAAAAATCATTTGCGGCAGATGCGGGACACGATATATAGCGAGATACCGGGATTTGAAGGGAGGAGGAAGATCCAAGTATTGGGCATGCGGAGAAGCCCATGCCCATGGAAACAGAAAAGTGTATCCAAACGGAGAAACGACCGGCTGCTCCTTTGAAGCGATCCGAAACATCGACGCAATCAATATAATGAAAGCAGTTTTTCGGCAAATCGAGGCTGATTTTGATGAAACGCTTGAGATGATTTGTCGTGATGTACAGGCAGTATTGAATGAGGACAAGCCCATGCAGAATGTGTATGATCTGGAACAAGAGATCCAAGTGGCAACAAAAAAGAAAGAGAAGCTCTTGAGCCTGTATCTTGATGATGGGATACAGCGGGAAGATTTTTTGAAAGCTCAGGAAGAAATCAATGAACAGATCAGGACTACACAGCAAAGCATAGATAAATTGAGCAGGTCAACGATCAGTAAGACAGATAGAAACAGGATAAAAGATGTACTTCGTGATATGGCAGAAAGCGAAGAGTTCAACGATGAATTCTATAGGCGAGTGCTTAGTCGAATGATTGTGCATGATCGGACTCATGTGGATGTTTACCTTAAGGTGTTGCCGCTTGAAACCAAGTTTGAGCTTGAATCCGTCATCAAAAAAAGAACAAAAAAGAAGGTCGGGGGAGACACTTCAAAAGGTTCTTCCGACACACCGATGTCGGTCAGGGTGGCTTTGACCCGATCGTCTGGCATGGAATAGCGCTGGGTCAGATACCGCAAAGCCGCGCCCAGCTCCGTCTGCACAAACAAAGAGCATATTTTTGACCGAGATGAGTTTTACCGTCAGACCAAATAAAATCAAAGTGGAATGGGATCGCACTTTGTTGGTACGAGCCTACCTAAAGATCGCGTAATACCTGAAGACCCAACATCGGTAGGACATTGACTGCTTTAAGCCTTCATCTAACGACTTTCCTTGCCACGTTCTCCATGGAGGTTTTACACCGGCAGGTTGAGATCGCCCTGTATGCTGTATAAGTAGATTAGCGAACCTTAGCATGATATAGAGTGATTCAGGATGGAAAAGAAAGGCTTATAAGCAGAATCCACACTGAAGTCTATATTAAATGGTTGCGGGGGAAAGATCCTTATCCCCGATACAGACCAGGCTACCTATTTTGTATGGCTATTGCCAGTCACAATCGACATTGTGATAGCTATATCAGCTGTTAACCGAAGGGTTGTAGGTTCGAGCCCTACCTGGGGAGCCACAAAAAAGCACGCAATAGCGTGCTTTTTTCATGCTCATTTTCACCCATTCGCCAAAAACGGCTGTTTTTTGGGGTTACTACCCCATTTTCTACCCCATATTTTCCCCTGATACTTGTATGCTGCTCCCGTATATGACCTGTTTTTTGCCCCCATTGATCATCTTTACGGGTAGCATGCTGTAATCACTTCGACCCCTATGTCGGTAATGTCTTTTGTGTCTTTTGCATCTACTTCTCATAGTGAGTGCACATTTTTGCTTTCCACCTTCGATCTCACAATAATGAAGCGAATTGATAGACTGTCTGTTTTTGCAGAATGATGGTCATAGTCTTTCGACTTTTTCAGGATTGGACGCAACCCAAATAGAGCGATTACTACGAAAAAAACAGGAAGCTGTTTAGAATAGATAGAGCGAGTAGAGCTATTCAACCGATACTATTACGAGTTGGTTGAACTTGATCAAAGAAGCTCCTACGTCAAAAGCAATAAAGCTGTTGATCGAGCGTGTTGAATTGATTCAGAACGGCAAAAAGATAGACCTTAGGGTGGAATCCACACTAATGTCTATACAAAAAATGGTTGCGGGAGAAGGACTTGCTCTCACCACGGGCTCGGACAGGGGACCGAGCGCCCGGAAAAAGCTCCTGTGGAGCTTTTACGCGAGGTCGGGCGAAGCCCATGGGAAGGCTTTTGGGCCCCATCGGGGCCCAATTCACTACCGTGCCCTTCAAGTCCTTCTTTGAACAAGAGATATAAAAATGACCCACCGAATGGTGGGCCATTTTTCTATGGAAAAGGTTGCGTTTTGATAGAAAAAAGCTTAGGGGGTCATCGTCTGTTCAGGGGGGTAAACGACATAGCTCGGTGTTTTCATTTTTCGATATTGAATTTGGTCGGCAATAAGAACGGAAGTATCTTATGAAGATCATCAAAGTCATCAATGAAGAACACCCATTCTTTACCGTGGGGATCCATATTATTCGGGTTTACCGCGATAGTACGTACTTTTGCCCTGTGGACATAAATGTCATTGTCCGAATTTCCGACGAAAGCAACCTCCGATGCTGAAAGTCTATAATCACGCATAATCTTCTCCACGAACTTTCTCTTTCCGTCGAAATCGAATTTAGTTCCCCGGATTTCATTCAACAGCCCGTTATTATAGATGAAGACGTTAGAACGAATATCCTTAATCAAGGGCTTATCCTCTTCCGGAATAGCCTCGTCGATAAATGTATTAACAGATCCAGAACAAATGAAAACCGACACTCTGAGTTCGTTTAACTGATTCAAGACCTCGTGGAACCCCTTGATAAGAACCTGTGACCTTGCCAGCTCTCGAACCTGATTCTCCGTTAATCCCTTTTTCTTAAAGTACTCTTCTGTAAGCTGACACCACTTAGAGTGTGAAATCTCCTGAGATTTATACTGCTTGAGCAATTCCACACACAGATTGTTGGGGTCACCAAGCAACTCCCAGATTTTCTGCCATGAAGATTTCTGATTTTGGTTTACTGTAAGCGTTCCGTCAAAGTCAAATACTACAGCTTTTATATCCGAAACCGGAATCCGAACTAACATGTTTTTCTCCCTGTTTTTGTAAATGGTTTTCATGGATAACGATTCACCATAGCCACCAACCAACTCATTACTGCAGTTGAGTTCTCTTTCAATTTTCTTAATGTCAGAAATGCTTGCGACATGGAATTCGTCCTTCGACCCAACATGGTTGATCGTTTCATAGGCCTCCAAAGTCGCGCTGTTTATTTTAGTCTTATTAGTAAGGCCCTGAAGTGTAATTCCTTTCAGCTGGCGATAATAGAACATCTTGTAGCCATTAATCTGATAGCACGGAATCTCTGTGTGGCTACACTTTTTCGCTCTATATACGTCACTAAACAGATCTTCGCAAAACATAGAATACATAAAATGCATACAATTGTTTGCAGCGAAGATTTGCCGTTCTTCTTTGTGTTCTGTTTTATTGACTCCCCAATCGCAAATAGCCTTTACGATTATGAAATCAGTCCTATCTACGAGGCTAATGCAGGCACCTGTGCCTTCCATTTCCCCACCAACAACCTGAAGGTCCGTTTGTTCTTCATATAACTGAAGGAGATCTTTCTTGAATCTCGAAGAATTAACCAACTTCTCTCCTGTCAAAATAGCACCAAAGTGAACTGCTGTTTTATAGTTACTCCTCCAAGAATCGGTAGCGGACCTGCAAATATCAACGATTTTGCCATTTACCACGACGGCTTTATTACGGTTTTCCGTAGATTCCTCATTGACCTTGACAACCTCATAAGGCAACACCTGTTCCGAAATCAGGATATCTCCTATGTTCTGTTTGTCAGGATCAATACCAAAGGCTATGCCTGCAAGAAATACTGCTCTAAAGTTAATCTGCTCGTTCAAATGAATAAGCAAATCTGTAGAAGAACACGTCCTGGTTGAGCCCTGATTGGGTAGATGAAGGTGCATAATATTATAGCGGCCCAAATGAGCACATACCGCAAATACATTCGCAGTAATGCCTTTAATCTTATACTTAGATACAAGGTTCTGGTCTTTGTAATACTCCTCGAGAGCTTCGCATTCGTACTGGTTAGCGGTAACAATTAAGAAAATACCGTTACCCTGAAATTTCGATAATTTCTGTGGTGTAATTTCGGAAAGGGAATCTCTGTTTATCATATGTAATCCTTTCTGTGCAAATGCCTTTTGTGCACTTTTATTAAAATAACGATAACCTACTATTTTAATTATACTATACGGTTACTTTTTTTCAATATTCAAAATCTCCATAAAGATAGTGGCAAAAGTAGACACGATTACAAGACAGCCCTCCAATCAATGGAGGCGTCAAATGGATCGTATACGAGAAGGTAGTGCTTGGCGTGACCAATGATCTCATCAGTATTGCTCACATGTTTTCCCCCTCTTATCCGTTTTTGTACAAAACAAAATGATCAAATTTCCGCTTTCTGAATGGGATGGTAATTCCCAATTCGTTGAGCTTCCGGGTAATGAAATCATTATAGGCCCGATAAAGATCGCTGAGATTCACATATAGTATGCCGCTCGTCACCATCGTCACCAACGAGCAGATGCACCTCCTAGAATCTCGCTTCGGCGTCAACGCCTGGGAGGGTATCTGAACTGATAACGGCTGAAAACAGGTCGGCACACCGAAAACCGGTGTGCTGACATTCTTATAGCGCGATCAAAATGCGATAGGTATGTGTTCCTTATTAGAGAGAGATTGATCAGATATACCACCCAATTGATACTGATCGTCAAATACCCATCTTCGAATGCGTAATTCTGAAAGACCATCGCAATATCGCGATCTTTGGGGGCTACGTCGTTGACCAATTTGCCTTAGATGTATAGTTCGCCATCGGTGATCTCTTCGAGACCGGCGACCATTCGGAGGGTGGTAGATTTACCGCAGCCGGAGGGATCGACGTAGACTATAAACCCCTTGGCGGCGATTTCGAGATTGAAATCATCACGGGGGTGACCTTCTATCACAAAAAGAGGATTATTGCTTATTCTCTTGCATTTCAACCTCAATTTCACTGCTTTCAACAACGGATTCAATTACAGTGCGTATCGGTTCATAAATTAGTATGTCCTGATTTATAGCCTCAAAACTAACAGCTAATGAATACTTCGCTTTAAAAAAGCCTCCCCAACCTTTATGACCACGAACCGCAATGCAAAAAGCATCACTCAATTGATTGGATTTGATTATACACCAATCCTTTTGAAGGGTACCATTTTTACGTGAATATCCCTCTGCTGCTCCTCGATTAGTTGCCTCTCCGAGCACCCAGTTAAAATCTCCATCATCGTCAATAATAGAGCCTGTTTCAAAGATACGACGAGCAAATGTTTCTGCAGTCTCTCCGATTCGACTACAGCACCAGTCTAACCATGTTGATAAATATCCTTTAACGTTGCGCCGAGTTCGGCGAGGATTCGCTGCATAAGACAGGGTAACTTCAACCAAAATATCATAATCTTCACCAACACTAGATAATTCTTCCGGTATTGGAACTTGAAAAATATGCGCTTCATCATCTCCAAGTTCCATAGTCGACGGTGTTACTAATGTTATTCGATAATCGTCATTGTGAGTAGCACGTTCGACATCTGGAACACCATATCCTATATGGCGTAGTTTGGAAACGCATTCTTCTTTACTGACATCATTAGTATTCTTGGGCCAACGGGCAGATTGGGCAATTAATGCCCTATATAACAACGCAGGTGATTCTGGCAAAACCTTTTCAATCTGTGATGCAATGTAGGTGACTTTTGGCACTGAAAAAGAAGTGCCCACTTCATCACAAGCAAAAGAAGGACCTTCAGGAGATTTACGAATTAGTTCCGGACATACTTCAGGAGGAGTTGTTAGTTGAGGAGGGACACTTCCTTTAATGTACACGTGTGTTCCTCCAAATTCGACAACTTCTGGCTTTAAGACATCCCAAATACCCGGTCCTGAGCGTGAGAATGAAGAAGCCTCCATACACTTTCCTAATGCGGTATAATCATCAGTTTCCAACTCAGCCGCTGATACAGATCCTACGGTAATTGCTTGTAAACTCTGCGCTGGATTTGAAATCCTGCACAACTCCCTGTCAAGATATTTAGGATATGGATACCCCGCCTGCCAATAAGCTGATATAACTTCTGCGGGAATATTCCCAGCAGCCTGTATAAACAAGACATCATGATTGTAAGACTGACTATCGATTTCAGCCGCCCATGGCGTCATGTGTTTCATTTCACAAGGCCGATGACTGCCAATAGAGTGATTAAATATTTTGGTTGGAATTTGGTTCTCAACATTGTATTTTTGCACGGCAAGAGCAATTGTCTTTGGCGGATACACATTTTCTGGCAGGCAATTGTTTTCATCAAGAATTCGCATGATGCGAATCCAGCAAGGAAGTTGGTAAACCCCATCTAAAGGAACTGTCTTTGGATACAAGACTGCACCAGCTACTCGTGTCCCATGCCCTCCTCCGTCAACTTCGTCACTTATGCTCGTGTTATTAGGGAGCAAACTGACAGACTCGCCGCTTAAAACAGCTGGTGCTAAATACTTATGTTCTTCCTGAATACCGCTATCCATTACACATACAATAGGAGCGGATTGGGGAGGAGCCTCGATCTGTACGTTTTCGGTAAGACTGTCGATATTATCGCGAGCATCTCCCATAGCTATTGTTTCAGCTTCGGATACTTCAAATATGTATGCAAAATTTAACACTAAGTCTAGCAAACATTTACCAGAGATTTTTAAACGTGCTGAGAAACTATCAGGCAAATCAGTCATTTCTGATATGCCATCGGCAAGTTGCATAATTACACCATCATAATCAGAAACAAAGCTTTCTATCGTTTCCTCTCGTTTCAGCTTGATTTCGTCCCAAGCCATATAGGCAGCACGAAACTTTTCTATCCACCGTTGCTCACGAACAGAATAATGTTCATCAGTTTCATCATCTTCTCGCTTGGGTCGTTTTGGTAACTCAATGTTTCCACAGCAGCTTACACCAATATCGATTATATATTCTTCATCTGGTGAAATAGTTGCCCATTTTGCATAGAGCTCTTTCGACAAAACCCTTTTAAGCCTATCTCCATCTTCGCAGAGCGCATAGACTTTTGCGGGCGAATTGCATCTTGCGGTGACATTTGCAATAAAAGCATCTGTTTTCTCATTTAAAACCGAAAGGTCAGTATCTTCTGTAGCAACTATAATAAATCCTTCCTCTATTTCACAGACAATTTCAAATCCTAGACCACGCAGGAAATCAATATCGGCAGATGGATCTATTTCTAGCAGTATGGGAATGCCAGTTTCTATTTCAGGTAAGGCAGTTTCTGAGCGTTCTGCACGACGCTCTTTCCAAAAACGGGACAATTCAACAGAGCGACGTTTCACATAGCCACCATGAGCAATTCGATTTGCAGAATTCCTCTTGGTCTGGGCGGATACTGAACCGCCTCCACGCAATTTCGGTTTCCCTTGAAACAATAGCGGAAATGGCAAATGAGTAAAACCATTATTCTCTGCCATCGTCATACCTCCTTAAAGATTAAAACTTTGGGCTTTCATCCAATGCTTTTAGGAAATGTTCGTTACATACTTTTTTGCAGCCTGCAAGAACACCAATCTTTGCAGCCCGTTGAGCAATTAGAACAATATTGGCGGCAGAGTATCCATCCAATTGATTTGATATTTGGTTCATATCGACATCCGGAGAAATAGGTATTGCAGATAACGTCATCTCTAATAAGCGTTTACGTTCTAATTTTTCCGGCATCGGCATTTCAATTACATCATCGAATCTGCGGAAAAGAGCCTCATCAAGCGACACTTTCAAATTCGTAGTGGCTAAAACCAACCCCGGAGCATCGTATTCGTCTAGTAAAGTGAGTAGCATATTGACGATTCTAGGGACTTCTCCAACATCCTGTGTCGTGATACGAGATTTAGCGATAAAATCACACTCGTCAAGAAGTAAAACGACAGGTTCGCTTTTACAATAATCAAATACCATTCGAAGATTTGATGCTGACTCTCCAAAGTAAGAAGAGAGCAAAGAATCAAATCGAACTTTCAAGAGAGGTAATCCAAGATTCCATGCAATTCGTTCAGCGCTCAAAGTTTTACCACACCCCGGAGGACCATAAAGGAGTATTTTCCTTTTGGGTACAAGGTTGTACTTTTTTAACCTTTCACGCGCCACATACTCCTGCTCAATCGAAAGAAGGCGTTCTTCAACTTCGTTCGGTAGTATCATATGATGCTTTAATTGTTCTCTTGGAACATATGATACCAATTGTGAATTTGTTCGTTTGCTTTTGGGTAAAGAAGATAGCCCACTTTCACTTTTTTTGCTTTCAAACAGAGGGAACTTCGGCTTCTCTGTAATTGAAATCTTTTCTAAAGAGTCTGCAAGAATATTATGTCCGAGTTTACGCTCCTCTTGAATGATCGTAATTCCTATTTTCTTTAATGATGAAATATCTTCTGAAAAAATGGCTCGAAATAGTCTCTTATATAATTCTGCTTTCATATAGATAATCCTCTCACGAATAGTAGTTGTTCTAATTTCGTATAAAACCTTTCAATCGTCATTGACTTTATACTTTTGCTGCCCGGAGGAAGTTTTTTCGATTGGTTTTAAACAGGTTCCAGAGGAGTGAACATAGTTTAAGAACAAAGTTCCAAGTAACAATCTGTCACTTCTAGATATTCGATTCCACTCATAACCTTTAAATAAATCTCGAACGAGAAAAACCTCATTAGCATGTAGATACTTTGTTTCTTCTATAGCTCGAACTAGTAGAGCGTTAACAGTTGACATTTCGTGTCCTCCTCGTTATAAACAATATGATGAACAATGTTGTTAATATCATAGCATGCAGACATACAAAATGCAATAACTTGTTTATGATGTAGTCGAGAATCGATTTAAAAAATCAGAAGAAAAGGCAGAGCATCGGAAATGGAGCGCGCATCAGTAAACATAAAGTAGACGCTGAAAAGGTGTTTCCTTTTTTGTATACTGAACAAAAATGGGGAGGTGAAGGAAATGGGCAAAAAGGGTGTACCACACCGCAAGTTCAGTAAAGAAGAAGCGCGGAGGATCATCATAGAGCGTTTGGAAGAACGTGCAGGAATAAGAGAATTGTTGCGGCAATACCAGGTAATAAGCGGAACGATTACAAACTGGGTAAGAACATACCTGGAAGACAGCGGAGGCAGAAGCCGTCCGTCATCCTGCACTCCGACTAAGGCGCAGTCTACTCTTCAGGGGGCTTTGAAAACGCCTATAAAGAGCATATCATACTTCGCTCCATGTCACGTCACGAGGGGGAACTCCAACGGATAATCCAATTATTGAGGCAATAAGTGGGTGGATGAAGGAAGAATTGTACATGGGCTTCGATCTTTCGCACTGTGATAATGCTCTGGAGCTGCTGGGCGACTAGGTCCGCTACTTCAACGAGCGGCGGCTCACCGCTGCTCTGGACTATAAAAGCCCGATCCAGTATCGTACCGAATCGAGCTTCAAATAATTATCATTTTATGCGTCTACTTTTACTTGACAAGTGTACTATGCAAACACGCAGCCTTTTTCTTTGCAAAAGCAAAAACGGAATTAGTGAGTTGATAAGGCAATAGTGAACCAATTTATTGAAGAATGTCAGAAAGCAGAAGAAAAAGCCGGAGATGGGATGTCTAGAAAGATAGAAGGGTGCGAAAGCGTCCGAGAATTTAATAACCGGGGAGGGAAAAGACATGAGCGAGCACGAGGAGCGGGTATTGCATCTGGTAGGCGAGGACACCCGGTACCGGGGAGAGAACCAAAAGCAGTTCCGGCGGGAAGACGGGATGAGGGAAAG